>DATAIT010000095.1 GCA_036262515.1 Acidimicrobiales bacterium
CACCGACAACGCGGCCATGGTGGCGGCAGCCGCCTGGTGGCGCTACAAGTCCGACGGCCCCACCCCCCTCGACGTCGGCGCCCAGCCCAACCTGAGACTGGCGTAAGTCGACCGCCGAGCCCGGCGAAACCGGAACCGCTCCGGCTCGCCGGCGGGGCAGGGGCCCCCGCCGGCACGTGGCGGGCGTGGTGCGAAGGGCCCGGGTGCCCGTCACCAGAAACACCGCCCGGTTGCTGAAGCAACCGGGCGGGGCTATCGTTAGCACTCGACATACGAGAGTGCTAAGTACTCCCTTTCGTCCTATGGAGGTCGAACCCGACATGAACCTCAAGCCCCTCGACGACCGCATTGTCGTCCGCCCCAACGAGGCTGAGCAGACCACCGTCAGCGGGCTGGTCATTCCCGACACCGCCAAGGAGAAGCCCCAGCAGGGCGAGGTCCTGGCCGTGGGCCCGGGGGCCCGCTCCCAGAACACGGGCGAGCTGATCCCCCTCGACATCAAGGCCGGCGACCGCGTCGTGTACTCCAAGTACGGCGGCACCGAGATCACCATCGACGGCGAGGACCTGCTGATCCTGGCAGGGCGCGACGTCCTGGCCAAGGTCGCCAAGTAGTGGCCAAGCAGATCAGGTTCGACCAGGCCGCCCGGCGGGGCCTCGAGGCCGGCGTCAACCGCCTGGCCAACACCGTCAAGGTCACGCTCGGCCCCCGCGGCCGCAACGTGGTGATCGAGAAGAAGTTCGGCGCGCCCACCATCACCAACGACGGTGTCACCATCGCCCGGGAGATCCAGCTCGACGACTCGTTCGAGGACATGGGCGCCCAGCTGGTGAAGGAGGTCGCCACCAAGACCAACGACATCGCCGGCGACGGGACCACGACGGCCACCGTGCTGGCCCAGGCCATCATCCACGAGGGCCTGCGCAACGTGGCCGCCGGTGCCAACCCCATGTCGCTCAAGAAGGGCATCGAGGTGGCCGTGGCGGCCGCCGTGGCGTCCATCAAGGAGCAGGCCAAGGAGATCGACGACCGCAGCGAGATCGCCCAGGTCGCATCCATCTCGGCCGCCGACGCCGGTATCGGCGAGATCCTGGCCGACGCCATCGACCGGGTGGGCAAGGACGGCACCGTCACCATCGAGGAGTCGAACACCTTCGGCATGGAGCTCGACTTCACCGAGGGCATGCAGTTCGACAAGGGCTATCTGTCGCCGCACCTCGTCACCGACGCCGAGCGCCAGGAGGCGGTGCTGGAGGATCCGTACATCCTCTTCGTCAACTCCAAGATCTCGGCCGTGCACGAGATCGTGCCCGTGCTCGAAAAGGTCATGCAGACCAGCCGGCCCCTGCTCATCGTGGCCGAGGACGTCGACGGCGAGGCCCTCGCCACGCTGGTGGTCAACAAGATCCGGGGCACGTTCAACTCGGTCGCGGTCAAGGCGCCCGGGTTCGGTGAGCGCCGCAAGCAGATGCTGCAGGACACGGCCATCCTCACCGGTGGCACCATCGTGTCCCCCGAGCTGGGCATCAAGCTCGAGAACGTCACGCTCGACATGCTCGGCACCGCCCGGCGGGTCATCGTCACCAAGGACGACACCACGCTGGTCGAGGGGAAGGGCGACCCCGAGGCCCTGAAGGAGCGCACCACCCAGCTCCGCAAGGAGATCGAGGACGCCACCTCCGACTGGGATCGCGAAAAGCTCCAGGAGCGCTTGGCCAAGCTGGCGGGCGGGGTCGCCATCGTCAAGGTGGGGGCGGCTACCGAGGTGGAGCTCAAGGAGAAGAAGCACCGGATCGAGGACGCCCTCTCGGCCACGCGAGCCGCCATCGAGGAGGGCATCGTCCCCGGCGGCGGGGTCGCCCTCGTGCGCGCCCGCGGTGCGGTCGACGAGGTCATCGCCACCCTCGCCGGCGACGAGGCCACCGGGGCCAAGGCCGTCCGCAAGGCGCTCGAGGAGCCGCTCAAGTGGATCGCCTACAACGCCGGCCTGGAGGGACCCATGATGGTCCAGCAGACCGAGCGCGAGACCGGCAGTGTGGGTCTCAACGCGGCGACCGGGGAGTTCGAGGACCTGATGAAGGCCGGCGTCATCGACCCGGCCAAGGTCACCAGGTCGGCCCTCCAGAACGCGGCGTCCATCGCCGCCATGCTCCTCACCACCGAGTGCCTCGTGGCCGACAAGCCCGAGCACGAGCCCGAGGCCAACGTGGCCGGTGCCCGTGCGTACCAGCGGGAGTACAGCAACCCCGGCGCGTCGATGGCGGGCATGGGGATGATGTAGTTGGCGGACATTCCGCCGCCGGACCCCGAGAAGCTGCTCCTCACCTGGATGCAGTGGGAACGGGGCGAGATTCCGCCCGGCCGGGTCATGGCCGACCTGAAGAAGGGTGGGCTCCGCGACCTCCTCGAGTCCACCGTCCGGGCCCACCAGGAGATCGCCGCCGGCTGAACGAGATGCCCGAAGGCGCCCCCGACCCGAACCGGTCCGGGGGCGTCGTCGCGTGGACGGCGGCGCCGCCCGGTTCTTACCGGCATCGCGCACAGTGTTCTCGCGCCTTACCTGGAGTGGTCGATTTGGGTACGGTCGCGGGGAATTGCCGCAGAGCCCGAGGGAGCGCATGGCCTTGCCGTTGCCGGTATCGGAACCGGCGGATGAGTACGCCCTTCGTCGCGTTGCAGAGCAGGCGGCTTCTGCGGCGGGATGCAGCGCAGCAGGAGTGACGATCGTCCGGCCTCAGGGCCGCCCGGTCCTGGTCGGCACGTCGATCCTCGGGTTGGAGCTCGAAGCGACCCAGTGGGATGCGGGCGAGGGTCCCGGCCTCGATGCCATGGGCCAGCTGCAGGTGTTCAACGTCGCCTGCCTGGTGACCGCCCAGTCGTGGCCCGATTTCGTCCCGCGCGCCCTGGGCCGCGGGATCCGCAGCTGCCTGGCAGTACCGATCATCCTGCGGGGACGCGCCGTCGGCGCCCTCGACCTGTACTCGCTCGAGACCGACGCCTTCGTCGGCTTCGAGCAGGTGGGCCTCCACTTCGCCGGTGAGGCGGCGATGGCGCTCGCCCTCGTCGACGACGGCGCGCCTGTGCCTGCATCGGGAGAGGCGCACCCTTCTGCGGACCGCAGCCGCTCCCGCGCCGTGTCCTGAACCCAGGGCACCGCGCCGCAGCGTTTCGTTCGTCGGCGACCGGGGGGTATCGGTCCGACGACGAGGAGATCACTCATGCGAAGGTTCGTGAAGAAGGCCGCGAGGTCGGCGGCGCCGACGACGACGTCTGCCGAGGAGGAGGCGGAGGCCGAGCTGCGCCGCGCTGCCGAGGCGCTCGGGATGCCGGGAGCGGCACCCGCCGTCCGGCCGCCGCCCGCGCCAGCGGCACCGCAGGACGGCGTGGTCGCCGGCGCGACACCCGCCGCCCACGAGGTCGATCCGCACGAGGAGGATGTCGATGGGCCTGCGCCGGGCCAGGAACCTCTCTTCCCGGACGACGTGCTTCCCGAGGAGGCGCTCGCGCCGCGCCCCGCCGGCGCGGCGCAGGCGCGCCGCCGCGTCCGCAAGACCCCGCCAGGGGCGGCCGACCCTGTCCGGAGGGCCACCGGCGGGACCCGCCCGAGGTCCGGCGCGACCGGCCGCAGCGGCGGGGCGGGCAGGAGCTGAGCGGGTCCCCGGGGGGGCGGGGGCTCCTGAGGGACGCGGCGCCGGGGACGTAGAATCGCCTTTTCGGGAGCGGAAGGGGTACACGTGCCTGAGGTCGAGATCGGCATCGGCAAGTCAGGGCGGAGGGCATACGGGTTCGACGACATCGCCATCGTCCCGAGCCGGCGGACGCGGGACCCCGAGGACGTCGACATCGCGTGGGAGATCGACGCCTTCCGGTTCGACCTGCCCCTGATGGCCTCGGCCATGGACGGTGTGGTCAGCCCGGCGACGGCCGTCGAGGTGGGCCGGCTCGGCGGAGTGGGGGTCCTCAACCTGGAGGGCCTGTGGACAAGGTACGAGGATCCCGAGCCGCTCTTCGAGGAGATCGCCAACCTCGACGACGAGAAGGCCACGGCCCGGATGCAGCAGATCTACTCGGAGCCGGTGAAGCCGGAGCTCGTGACCGAGCGCATCCGCGAGATCCGCGAGGCCGGGGTCACGTCGTGCGCGTCGGTGACGCCCCAGAGGGCCGAGCAGTTCGCCAAGGCGGTGGTCGAAGCCGAGCTCGACCTGCTCGTCATCCAGGGAACAGTGGTGTCGGCCGAGCACGTCTCCAAGACGGTGGAGCCGCTCAACCTCAAGCAGTTCATCCGCCAGCTCGAGGTCCCGGTGATCGTGGGCGGCTGCGCCTCCTACAACGCCGCCCACCACCTCATGCGCACGGGGGCGGTCGGCATCCTGGTGGGCGTCGGGCCGGGCAACGCCTGCACCACCCGGGGGGTGCTCGGCATCGGCGTCCCCCAGGCCACGGCCATCGCCGACGCGGCGGGGGCCCGCATGCGCCACCTCGACGAGACCGGCGTGTACGTGCACGTCATCGCCGACGGGGGCATCAGCCGTGGCGGCGACATCGCCAAGGCCATCGCCTGCGGAGCCGATGCGGTGATGATGGGGTCGCCCCTCGCCGCCGCCCACGAGGCGCCGGGCCGGGGCTTCCACTGGGGCATGGCCACGTTCCACCCCACCCTGCCGCGCGGCACCCGGGTGCGCACCAAGGCGCGGGGCAGCCTCAAGGAGATCCTCGTCGGGCCGGCCCACGAGAACGACGGGCGGCTCAACCTCTTCGGCGCCCTCCGCACGTCGATGGCCACCTGCGGCTACCAGACGGTCAAGGAGTTCCAGAAGGCCGAGGTGATGATCGCCCCGGCGTTGCAGACCGAGGGGAAGAGCCTCCAGCGGGCCCAGCAGGTGGGCATGGGGCAGTGAGCGGTCGCAGGGCCGTCCCGGCCCGATGAGCTTCGACACCGTCCTCGTCGTCGACTTCGGCGCGCAGTACGCACAGCTCATCGCCCGCCGGGTACGGGAGGCGCACGTCTACTCCGAGATCGTCCCCCACACGATGACGGCGGCCGAGATGATGGCCAAGCGGCCGGCCGCCGTCATCCTCAGCGGGGGGCCCAAGTCCGTCCATGTCGAGGGCGCCCCGGTGATCGACCCGGCGCTGTACGACACCGGCACCGCCGTCCTGGGCATCTGCTACGGCGCCCAGCTCCTCGCCCAGCAGCTGGGCGGCGAGGTGGCCCGCACGGGCAAGGGTGAGTACGGCCGCACGGCGATGTCGGTGATGGACAGCTCCGTGCTCTTCGCCGACCTCCCGCTCGAGCAGGACGTGTGGATGAGCCACTTCGACTCCATCGCCACCGCCCCTCCGGGTTTTCGCGTGGTGGCCACCACGCCCAGCGCGGCGGCCGCCCTCGAACACCCCGACCGGCGTCTCTACGGCGTCCAGTTCCACCCCGAGGTCGCGCACACGGCGCGCGGCCAGGAGATCCTGAAGCACTTCCTCTACGACGTGGCCGGCTGCCGCCCGTCGTGGACCATGACGTCGGTCATCGAGCAGCAGGTGGCCGACATCCGGGCCCAGGTCGGCGACGAGAAGGTGATCTGCGGCCTCTCGGGCGGTGTCGACTCAGCGGTGGCCGCCGCCATCGTCCACAAGGCGGTGGGTGAGAACCTCACGTGCGTCTTCGTCGACACCGGCCTCATGCGGGCCGGTGAGGCAGAGCAGGTCGAGGACACGTTCCGGCGCCAGTTCCAGGTCGACCTGGTGCACGTGAAGGCGGCCGACCGGTTCGTGGAGGCGCTGAACGACGTGATCGACCCCGAGCGCAAGCGCAAGATCATCGGGGAGACCTTCATACGCGTCTTCGAAGAGGTCGCTCGCGATCTCCAGGACGCCCGCTTCCTCGTGCAGGGGACGCTGTACCCGGACATCATCGAATCCGGCACCAAGGACGCGGCCCGCATCAAGAGCCACCACAACGTGGGCGGACTGCCCGACGACATGGACTTCGAGCTGGTCGAGCCGCTGCGCAACCTGTTCAAGGACGAGGTGCGGGCGGTGGGCGAGGAGCTCGGCCTGCCCGAGGAGATCGTGTGGCGCCAGCCCTTCCCGGGGCCGGGTCTGGCCGTGCGAATCGTGGGCACTGTCACGCCGGAGCGGCTCGACATCCTGCGGGCGGCCGACGCCATCGTGCTGCAGGAGATGCGCCGGGCCGGGCTCGAGCGGGAGGTGTGGCAGAGCTTCGCCGTGCTCATCGCCGTGCGCACGGTGGGCGTCATGGGCGACGAGCGCACCTACGCCTACCCGATCGTGATCCGCGCCGTCACCTCCGACGACGCCATGACCGCCGACTGGGCCCGGGTCCCCTACGACGTCCTCGAGCGCATGTCGGGTCGCATCATCAACGAGGTCCCCGGCGTCAACAGGGTGGCCTTCGACATCACGTCCAAGCCGCCTGGCACCATCGAGTGGGAGTAGCGCCCTCCCGCTGAGGACGCGCCCGTACGCCGCCGGCGACGCGGTGTCCTTGACGGCGCCGGCCGGCTCTGCGACCCTCGGGCGATGGCTCGGGCCGACCCGGCGATCCCTGCGGCGGAGGATCACGACGTGCTCACGGTGCTCCGGGCGCTCGCCGACCCCAAGCGGTTCCGGATCCTCGCAGCTCTCCGGGAGATGGAGCGCTGCGTGCGCGACCTGGTCGACGGTGAGCGCATGCCCCAGCCCCTGGTGAGCCACCACCTGCGGGTGCTGGCGGACGCGGGGCTCGTGAAGAGCCGGCGGGCCGATGGCTTCACGCTGTACGCGGTGGACCCGGGCGGTATGGCCGCCGCTCGTGAGCGGGTGCTGGCCCTGCTCGACACCGACGTGCTCGACCCGGCGGCCCTGCCCGGCGGCAATCCGGGCTGCTGCGCCACCTGACCTGGGCCACCTCCGACGGGTGGTTGAATCTGGCGATGCACACACCGCTCCGGGCCCGGCTCCTCGCCGCCAGCGTCGCCCTGGTCGCGACCGCCGCGTCACTGACCTCGGCGTCGCCTGCCGGCGCCGGCGTGGCGGCCGTCCAGCCGGACAACCGACCCACGGCCCTGTCCGGCGTGGAGAACGGCTACGTACCGGCCGAGCGCCTGATCACGGTCGTGCCGGGCTGCCGCGTGGCGCGCGAGGCCGGGCCCAGCCTGGCCCTGCTCTACCGGATGGCGGCCGGGGCCAACGTCGCTCTCGGCGCCCGGGACTGCTACCGGCCGTTGAGCGGCCAGGTGGCGGCATCGGCGTCGGCGACGGCGGCCGGGAACAGCGCGTG
Organism: Acidimicrobiales bacterium; assembly: GCA_036262515.1. Lineage (GTDB taxonomy): Bacteria > Actinomycetota > Acidimicrobiia > Acidimicrobiales > JAHFUS01. The sequence continues at coordinate 7,277 of DATAIT010000095.1, forward strand.
CGCGGCCACGCCCTCCACCTATCCCGACGGGCGGCCCAAGGGCACGTCGATGCACGGGTGGGGCAAGGCGGTCGACGTCTCCGAGCCCCGAGGCGTGACGTTCACATCGCCCGGATACCGGTTCCTCAAGGCCCGGGCCGCCAGCGTGGGGTGGAACCATCCCGGGTGGGCCGAGCCCGGTGGCAGCTCGTGCCCCGAGCAGTGGCACTGGGAGTGGGTGGGCGACGGGGGCGTGCTCGGCGGTGACCCGGTGCGGGCCGACGTGGTGGCGTTGCTGCCGGCCGGCGACGGCAAGGGCTACGCGGCGGTCACCGGGCTCGGCGCCGTGATCCCCAGGGGAAGCGCCCGATCGTTCGGGGCCGTCGACTCGCTGCCGCTCAACTCGGTGATCGTCGGCGCCGCGCCCACCGCCGACCGCAACGGCTACTGGCTCCTGGGCGGCGATGGCGGCATCTTCAACTTCGGCAACGCCGCGTTCCACGGCAGCACCGGGAACCTCCGCCTGAACGCACCGGTCATCGCCATGGCGTCGACGCCGGACGGCGGCGGGTACTGGCTCGTCGCCGGCGACGGCGGCGTCTTCAGCTTCGGCAACGCCGCGTTCTACGGGAGCACCGGCGCCATGCGCCTCAACTCGCCGGTGGTGGGCATGGCGCCTGCGGCCGACGGCAAGGGGTACTGGCTGGTGGCGGCCGACGGCGGCATCTTCTCCTTCGGCAGTGCCACGTTCAAGGGCAGCACCGGCAACATCCGCCTGGCCGAGCCGATCGTGGGCATGGCGGCGTCGGGCACGAGCGGCGGGTACTGGCTGGTCGCATCCGACGGCGGGGTGTTCGCCTTCGGCGACGCTGCGTTCCTCGGTTCGGCGGCCGGCCGGGGCCTGGCGTCGCCTGTCGTCGCCCTCACCCGCACCCCGAAGGCGGACGGCTACTGGATCACGGCCGCCGACGGTTCGGTGGTCAACCTGGGCGCGGCCGGGGCGTTCGGCGCGGGCTGACGGCGGGCGGCTCAGGCCATCGTCGCTGCGTCGCCCGGAGGTTCCTCGCGGCCGAGGGGGTCGCACCCGGCCGGTAGCCTGCCGCCGGTGGAATCGCTGCTCGACGGCCTCAACCCGGTGCAGCGGGAGGCCGTGCTGCACGACGAGGGCCCGCTGCTCATCGTGGCCGGAGCCGGGTCGGGCAAGACCCGGGTGCTCACCCACCGCATCGCCCACCTGATACGCGAGCGGGGCGTCTCGCCGTTCGCCATCCTGGCCATCACCTTCACCAACAAGGCGGCCGACGAGATGAAGAGCCGGGTGGGGGCGCTGGTCGGCCCGGTGGCCCAGCGCATGTGGGTTTCGACCTTCCACGCCGCCTGCGTGCGGATCCTCCGGCGCGATGGCGGGCGCCTCGGCTACCGGTCCTCGTTCACCATCTACGACGAGGCCGATGCCAACCGCCTCACCGGCTATGTCCTGCGCGACCTCGACATCGACGCCAAGAAGTTCACGCCCCGGGCCGTCCACGGTGCCATCAGCGCGGCCAAGAACGAGCTGGTCGACGCGGCCGCCTATTCCGCCCGGGCCCGCACCGTCTACGAGAAGCGCATCGCAGATGTCTACGCGGAGTACCAGAAGCGCCTGCGGGCGGCCAGCGCCATGGACTTCGACGACCTTCTCACGGTCACCGTCGAGCTGCTGCGGACGGCGCCCGACGTGCTCGCGCACTACCAGGATCGCTTCAGCCACATCCTCGTCGACGAGTACCAGGACACCAACCGCGCCCAGAACGAGCTGATCCTCCTCCTCGGCCGGCGCCATCGGAACGTGTGCGTGGTCGGGGACAGCGACCAGTGCCTCGTCCCCGGGACCACCGTCGAAACGCCACAGGGGGCCAGGCCGATCGAGGACGTGCGGGAGGGCGACATCGTGCTCGGCACCGGCGGCGGTGCGAGCCCCGTCGCGGGCACGGTGTCCTACGTCAAGCGGGGGACGTACGCGGGCCGCGTGTACCGGGTGCGGGCCGGCGACGCCGTCCTCTGCGGCACGCCGCACCACATCGTCCTCGCCGATCCGACCCTGGGGTCGGCGCAGCACGTCGTGTTCCTGCTCGAGCGCGTGGACGGAGGATTCCTGGTCGGGCTGACCGAGGGGGCCGGGGCGGAGCTGGACGGCCGCCGCGTCGGCGATGGCGGGGACCGGACGGGCGTGGCGGTTCCGGGCCACGTCTGGATCCTCCGGGTCTGCCCCGACCGCGGCACCGCCGCCTTCTGGGAGGCGTTGTACTCGGCCCGCTACGGGTTGCCGACCGCATCCGTCCACGGGGTCGGGCGCTCGCCGGGGATGGACGCCACACTCGTCCACCGGCTCTTCGCCGAGCTCGACACCGGCCCGGCGGCCAAGAACCTCATGGAGGACCTGGACCTCCATCGTGCCTACCCGCACCACCGGCCGGGCTGCGGGCAGACGCTCGACCTCACCATGTTCGCGAACGGGAGTTCCGGCGACGTGGGCCGCCACCGGGTCCGGTGGTGCGCCGACCGGCCCGGCGTCGCCCAGCGACTGGCCGCTGCCGGCTATCGCGCGAGTCCGGGCCCGTCGACCGGCCGGCGGCTGGAGGCGTCGCACCGGAGCTGGCCGCAGGCGGTCGTCGAGGCGCAGGCCGTGGCGCAGGCCGGCGGCCTGACCGTCCGGCGGCAGGCCCGGATCGGGGGGCGGATCTACGCGTTCACCCCGTTGTCGCACCTCCAGCCCGGCATGACGGTCCTCGTCGAGCACGACGGGGCCCTGGAACGGCGGCCGGTCGACGAGGTCGAAGCCCTGCCGTACGAGGGTCCCGTCCACGACCTCCAGGTCGACCGCACGCACACCTACGTGGCGGGCGGCGTCCTCGTGCACAACTCCGTGTACCGCTTCCGGGGCGCCGACATCCGCAACATCCTCGAGTTCGAGGAGGCGTACCCCGACGCCACCACCATCGTCCTGGAGCAGAACTACCGGTCCACGCAGACGATCCTCGACGCCGCCAACGCCGTCATCGCCAACAACGCCATGCGAAAGCCCAAGGCGCTGTGGACCGAGCAGGTGGGTGGCGAGGTGATCAACCGCTACCACGCCGAGGACGAGCACGACGAGGCGGCGTGGGTGGCGGGCGAGATGGCCCGGTTGCACGACCGCCACGACGCCACATGGGGCGAGATGGCGGTGTTCTACCGCACCAACGCCCAGAGCCGCGTGCTCGAGGAGCAGCTCGTCAAGCGGAACATCCCCTACAAGGTGGTGGGCGGGACGAGGTTCTTCGACCGTCGCGAGGTCAAGGATTTGCTCGCCTATCTGCGGGCGGTCGCCAACCCGAGCGACGAGGTCTCGCTCAAGCGCATCGTGAACGTCCCCAAGCGCGGCGTCGGGGAGACGAGCATCGCCCGCCTCGACGGCTGGGCTGCCGCACACGGCGTCACCTTCGCCGACGCCGTGTCCTCCGTGGAGGAGAGCGGGATCACGGGCCGGGCCCTCAGCGGCGTCGTGGAGCTGCGCAACCTCCTCCGCCAGCTCCGGGGTTCGCTCGACGAGGGGGCCTCGCCCGCCACGCTCCTGTCCGACGTGCTCGACCGCACCGGGTACGGCCACGAGCTGGAGGCGGAGGGCACCGTGGAGGCGGCCGGCCGCCTGGAGAACGTCGCCGAGCTCCTCGGCGTGGCCGCGGAGCACGAGTCCCTCGACGACTTCCTCGAGGCCGTGAGCCTGGTGTCCGACGCCGACGACCTCGACGGCGACGAGAGCAGGGCCGTGCTCATGACCCTGCACACGGCCAAGGGCCTGGAGTTCCCCGCCGTGTTCGTCATCGGACTGGAGGAGGGTGTGTTCCCGCACCTGCGCTCCCTCGGCGAACCCTCGGAGCTCGAGGAGGAGCGCCGCCTCTGCTACGTGGGCATCACGCGGGCGCGGGAGCGGCTGTACCTGTCCCACGCATGGTGCCGGACCCTGTGGGGATCCACCCAGTACAACCCCCCCAGCCGGTTCCTCGCCGAGATCCCCGAGGAGCTCACGCTGCTCGCCGGCACCGGCCGTCCACGCTCGTCGGGGTACGGCGCACGCGCCGGGTCGGCCGGCCGGTCGGCGTCGAGCTCGAGCGAGCACCGCCGGGACGTGGTGGAGGCGGCCCTCCGGGGCCGGGTGGCGTCGCCCGTGAGGACGACGGGTGCCGAGGACCTCGGTCTGCGGGCCGGCGAGGACGTCGTGCACGGCAAGTGGGGCGAGGGCGTCGTGCTCGAGGTGATGGGGTCGGGGGACAAGGCGGAGGCGGTGGTGCGCTTCCCGGGACTGGGCGAGAAGCGGCTGCTCCTGTCGATGACGCCGCTCAAGCGGGCGTAGGGCTCGCCACTGCGGCCACGCCAGCCCGCAGGGCCTGGGTGACGGCCTTGACCCGGCCCCTGGGGCCATCTTGTAGTGTTAGCGCATCTAGAGTCAATGTGACTACAGTGTGGGTGCAAAGACCGCTGATGCCGCCACCCGACGGACGTCGGTCGCACGAGAAGAGGCCCGGGATGGTGCAGCTGATGCAAGACGACACAGCGACCCGGAGGTTCGAGGACGAGCTCGCCTCGCCCCGGAAGATCCTGCGGGCGTGCCTGCTGCTGCTGCTCGAGGAACGGCCGGGCCACGGCTACGACCTGCTGACGCGCCTCGAGCCGCTCGGGTTCGAACGGAGCAACCCCGGCCGGGTCTACCGGGCCCTGCGCTGGCTGGAGAGCGCCGGGTTCGTGCGACCGAGCTGGGAGACCACCGGCGTGGGCCCCGCCCGCCGCGTCTACGAGCTGTCGCCGACGGGCCGCCATGCGCTCGAGATCTCCGCCGCCACGCTGCGCCGCCAGGCGAAGTCGCTCGACGACAGGCTGGCCCGCTACATCCTCAGCCGCCTCCGTGTGCTCTCGAACAACAAGCAGGTCTTCGAGTTCACCGTGGAGGCGCAGCTGTCCGTCCAGGCCATCGACGAGATGTCGGCGCGCCGCAAGCTCGAGCGGGCGTTCGGCCAGCCGCACGTGCTCGACACCGACGTGCGCACCACGGGCGGGGTCTCCATCCGCGCCGCCGGGGGCGACGGGTAGCGCTCAGCCCGCCGCGCTCGTCGACGTCGTCCCCTCGTTCGAGCCCGTCCGCAGATCGACCCGCACCTGGCCGTCGTCCACGGTGCCCGGGTAGGTGACGAGGCCCTTGCCTTCGCGCGAGTGACGCCCGCTCCTGCAGTCGACGAACGCGTCCTTCTCGAGATCCCAGGTGACGGCGCACGCCTCGTCGTCGGGGAGACGCGCCTCGATCGCCGACCAGCCGGCGGCGGGGTCGTCGCCGAGGTGCTGGATGTAGAGGTTGCGACCGCGCCCGAGGGAGAGCGGGTCCTGGAAGAGGAACGGTCCCCGCTCGTCGATCTCCTTCGAGAGCCGGTCGGCCCGGCCCACGTTGAAGACCGGATCGCCCAGGTTGACCTTGTCGGGGTTCTGCGAGGCGAAGTTCACGATGGCCCAGATGAGGAGGATCGACAGACCCAGTCCCACGATGGTGGCGATCACGAGGCTGCCGGTCGTGCGCCGGGGGGCCGGGCGGGGAGCGGAGGGCACCTGCGTAGTATTCCCTCGTGCGCCGCCCGTACCGAGTCGTGGTGGCCAAGCCCGGCCTCGACGGGCACGACCGGGGCGCCAAGGTCATCGCCCGGGCGCTGCGCGACGCCGGCTTCGAGGTCATCTACACCGGCCTCCACCAGACGCCCGAACAGGTCGTCGATGCCGTCGTGCAGGAGGACGCCGACGCGGTGGGGCTCTCGCTCCTGTCCGGCGCCCACATGACGCTCGTGCCGCGGATCATGAAGCTGCTGGCCGAGCGGGGCGGCGGCGACGTGCTCGTCGTGTGCGGCGGCATCATCCCCGATGCCGACATCCCGGTGCTCAAGCAGGCCGGGGTGGCCGAGGTGTTCACGCCCGGCGCCCCGTTGCAGCGCATCGCCGAGTGGTTGGCCACCGCCCTCGACGCCCGTGAGGAGGAGTCGACCTAGTGGATCTCCTGGAGCATCAGGGCAAGGCCTACTTCGCCCGCTTCGGCATTCCGGTCTCCACCGGCGCCGTGGCCACGACCACGGCCGCCGCCGTGGACGCCGCCGAGCACGCCGGGTACCCGGCCGTGGTGAAGGCGCAGGTCCACGTGGGTGGGCGGGGCAAGGCGGGCGGCGTGCGTCTCGTCGCCGACCGGGCCGAGGCCGAGGCGGCCGCACAGGCCATCCTCGGCATGTCGATCAAGGGCCACGTCGTCCGGGCCGTGCTGGTCGAGCCGGCCACCGACATCGCCGACGAGTACTACGCCTCGTTCACCCTCGACCGGGCGGCCAAGCTGCACCTGGGCATGCTGTCCGTCGAGGGGGGTGTCGACATCGAGCAGGTCGCAGAAGACTCGCCGGACGCCATCGCCCGGCTGCACGTCGACCCGGTCGAGGGGCTGTCGGAGGACGCCTGCAGGACGTGGGTCGACGGGGCGCGGCTTCCCCGGGCGAGCGCAGAAGGGGTCGTGCAGCTGCTCAGCGCCCTCTACCGCTGCTTCGTGGAGGGCGATGCCGACCTGGTCGAGGTGAACCCGCTGGTGCTCACCGGCGACGGCCGCGTCCTCGCGCTGGACGCCAAGGTCACCCTCGACGACAACGCCGCCTTCCGCCATCCCGAGTGGGACGAGTATCACGGCACCCAGGAGCTCGACGAGCGGGAGCGACTGGCCCGGGACAAGGGCCTCCAGTACATCGGCCTCGACGGCAGCGTCGGGATAATCGCCAACGGCGCCGGCCTGGCCATGAGCACGCTCGACGTGGTGAACCAGGCCGGCGGGCGCCCGGCCAACTTCCTCGACATCGGCGGCGGTGCCAGCGCGGCGGTGATGGCCAACGCCCTCGAGGTCATCAACACCGACGAGAACGTGCGGTCGATCTTCGTGAATGTGTTCGGCGGCATCACGCGTGGCGAGGAGGTGGCCAACGGCATCGTGGAGGCGATGAGCCGGGTGGAGCTGGCCGCCCCGCTCGTGGTGCGCCTCGACGGCACCAATGCGGCCGAGGGGCGCGCCATCCTCTCCCGCCACGAGTCCGACCGCCTGCGCAGTCGGGCCACCATGCTCGACGCCGCCCGCACCGCCGTGGAGCTGGCCGGCGCCGACGATCGCCCCGGCGGGGAGTCGTAGGCGTGGCCATCTTCGTGGACGAGACCACCAGGGTCGTGGTGCAGGGGCTCACCGGCAGCCAGGGCCGCTTCTACGGCCTGCGCAACCGCGAGTACGGCACCCGGATCGTGGCCGGCACCAACCCCAAGAAGGCGGGCACCGACGTCGAGGGCATTCCGGTCTTCGCCACCGTGGCCGAGGCGGCCTCCGCCACCGGGGCCACCGCCTCGTGCGTGTTCATCCCGGCGCCCGGCGTCTTCGGCGCAGTGCTGGAGGCGGCCGAGGGCGGCATGGAGCTGGTCGTGGTGATCACCGAGGGGGTGCCTGCGCAGGACGAGGCCCGGCTGTTCAACCTGCTGCGCCGCGACTTCCCCGGTACCCGGCTGCTCGGGCCGAATTGCCCGGGCATCATCACCCCGGGCCGGTGCAACATCGGGATCACGGCGGGCGAGATCGCGCTCGGCGGTGGACCCGTCGGGATCGTCAGTCGCTCCGGCACCTTGACCTACCAGGCCCTCTACGAGCTGCAGCAGGCCGGGATCGGCGTCACCACCTGCGTGGGCATCGGCGGCGACCCCGTGCCCGGCACGAGCTTCATCGATTGCCTGTCCGCTTTCGAGGCCGACGCCGAGACCAAGGCGGTCATGCTCATCGGCGAGATCGGCGGCTCGGCCGAGGAAGAAGCGGCCGACTTCGTCAAGGACCACATGTCCAAGCCGGTCGTGGGCTACGTCGCCGGGCTCACCGCCCCGCCCGGCCGGCGGATGGGCCACGCCGGGGCGATCGTGTCGGGGTCCCGGGGCACGGCGAGGGCCAAGATCGACGCGCTGCGGGCGGCCGGCGCCCAGGTGGCGGCCAACCCCACGGAGGCCGGTTTCCTGATGGCGGCGGTGGTCGGCGGCCTCTGAGCCGCATCCTCAGGGGCGACGGGCCGTCACCAGCCAGCAGGCGGAGCCGAACAGGACGCCATCCGGTGTCTGATGGGCGTCGAGGACGTCGCGGAGACGGCTGAGCGCCTGCCTCCGCTCGGCCGCGTCGAGCCCGGACAGCAGGTCGCCGGCCAGGGTCTGGGTGCTCACCATGGCGTAGGCGGAGGCGCCGTCAGGACCGAGCTCCACCGGCTCGCTGCGCTCCTCGAGCGCGACGTCGACGAAGCCGGCGCCGTCGAGGGTCCTGCGCACGTGGCCCTCCTCGGCCAGGCCGAACGCCCCGGGAGTACCGGGCGGCCGCGGCGGGAGCGCCCGCCCGGGGGCGAGGGCATCGGCGACGGCCGTGACCCACTCGTTGTGCGTGGCGTCGCGCCACGCCACGAGTGCGAGGCGGCCCCCCGGCCGGAGGGCGCCGCGTATGTGGGCGAAGGCGGGTACGGGATGGCTGAAGTACATGGCGCCGAAACGGCTGAAGGCGACGTCGAAGGATGCCTCGGCATACGGGTACGACCCTGCGTCCCCCGTCTCATAGGTGACGTTGGCGAGGTGCTCGGCTCGGCTGCGCTCGCGCGCCCGCTGCACCTGGGCGGTCGAGATGTCGATGCCGTGGACCGAGCCGGCGGTGACCCTGGCCGCCGCCACGCGCGCCGCGGGGCCTGACCCGCAGCCGATGGCCAGGACGCGATCGGTCGGTTCGAGCCGGGCTGCATCGAGCAGGCTCTCGTCGTACCGGGCGGTCTGGCGCTCGAGCTGGTCCTCGAACTCGAGGGAGTGGAACATGGCCAGGTCCGCCGACACGGCCTGGGGCGACATGCCCAAGCTGGCCTGGATGACCGCCAGAGCGTCGGCACGGTCGCGCACGAGCTCGAGGATCGTCCTGCGGTCGCCCGCCGCCAACCGGACCAGGGCCCGGTCGACGAGCTGGCTCGTACGCGCCGCCGTGGCCGGCGCAGCGGTGGGATCGGTGAACGAAGGTTGCAACGTTGTCCTCGGCGGCCGACATGGGGAATGGGAATGGTGTTATCGCCGACGTTTCCGCGTGAGAAACGCACCTCCCCATGCCGCTCGCAGCTGGCCGGCGGCAGTGGGCGACGCGATTCGTCCCGAGAAGGCGTCGCCGCCCGGTACCCTATCGCCTCCATGATGCGCCTGGCTGTGGCCGTGCTGTTCCTCGCGTCGGTCGTCGCCGCCGGAGTGGTCGACGCCCGCCAGGAAGACGGCGCTGATCGCATCGCCACCGCGGGGACGTCGACGAGCGCCGTGACGGCGGCCACCACCACGACCACGGCGCCGCCGACCACCAGCGTCCCGGAGGCGACCACGACGACGGCGGTGCCCACGACCACGCTTCCTCCGGTCACCCCCGCCACCACGGCCGCGGCCCCCGTGCCCGTACCGGCCGGCGACGTCAAGGTCCTCGTCACGCCGAAGGGCGTCGTCGTACCCGTGACCGGCCGGGAAGCGAGCGGGTACCGGGTCACCACACCGTGCGGCAGGAGCGCCGTCGTGGCCGAGGGCACCCCGGTCACGGACGCCACGGTGGTGCTCGACGCCGGCCACGGGGGAGTGGAGCCCGGCGCCGTCAGCCCGTCGGGCCTGCCGGAGAAGGGCATCAACCTGGCCGTCGTGAACTCGGCCCGCGCCGCGCTGGAGAAGGCCGGCGTGCACACCGTGCGCACCCGGACGGCCGACTACCGCGTCACCATCGCCACCCGCACCGCCATCGCCAAGGCGCTCAACCCCAAGGCGTTCGTCTCGGTGCACCACAACGCCGAGCCCGATGGGCCGCGGGCGGGCCCTGGCAGCGAGACCTACTACCAGATCGCCACCCCCGAATCGAAGCGCCTGGCCGGACTGATCTACGAAGAGGTCGTCAAGGCGCTGACCGCCTACCAGGTGCCCTGGGTGGCCGACACCGACGCCGGCGCCAAGTACCGCACGAACGTGGACGGCGACGACTACTACGGCATCCTGCGCAACGCCCACGGGGTGACGTCGGCGCTGGCCGAGCTGGCGTTCGTGTCCAACCCTCCGGAGGCCGACCTCCTGAGCCGGCCCGACGTGCAGCAGGCCGAAGGGGAGGCCGTGGCCCGAGCCATCCTGCGCTTCCTCACCACCCGCGACCCCGGGTCGGGGTTCACCGAGCCCTACCCCCGGACCAGCCCGGCCGGCGGTGGCGGCGGGTCGTCGAACTGCGTCGACCCGCCGCTGTAGGCGACGCAATCGGAGGCAAGCGCAGCCGGGCAGCGGGGTAGCGTGGCCCGTGACCATCGGGGTGCTGGCATCGGGGACCGGGACGATCCTCACCGCCCTGCTGGAGGCCGGGCTGCCCATCGCCGCCGTGCTGGCCGACCGGCCGTGCAGGGCCCTCGACCTCGCCGCGGAGGCCGGGATCCACGCCGAGCTGGTCGCCCGCCCGTCCTTCGGCCGCGGTTTCGACCGCCTCGACTACACCCATCGCGTGGTCGACGCCCTCCAGGCCGCCGGTGTCGACCTGGTGGTGATGGCCGGGTTCGGCACCGTGCTCGACAAGCCGCTGGTCGACGCCTACCCCGGCAGGGTGCTCAACACCCACCCCGCCCTCCTGCCGTCGTTCCCCGGGTGGCACGCGGTCGAGGAGGCCCTGGCCGCCGGCGTCAAGGTCACGGGCTGCACGGTGCACATCGCCACCGTCGACGTCGACGCCGGTCCCATCCTCGCCCAGGAGGCGGTCCCCGTCCTCCCCGGCGACACCGTGGACACGCTCCACGAGCGCATCAAGGCCGTGGAACGCCGGCTCTATCCCCAGACCGTGAAGGAGTTCCTCCGGCCGTGAGAGCGCTCGTCTCCGTCTACGACAAGACCGGCCTGGCCGTGTTCGCCCGCGGACTGGTCGACCTCGGCGTGGAGCTGGTGTCGAGCGGCGGCACCTCGGCCGCCCTGGCCGACGCCGGCATCCCGCACACGGCCGTCGAGGAGGTGACGGGCTCTCCGGAGATGCTCGGGGGGCGGGTGAAGACGCTGCACCCGCGCATCCACGGCGGCATCCTGGCCGACCGGTCGAAGCCGGAGCACGCGGCCGACCTCGAGGCCCAGGGCATCGAGGCCATCGACCTCGTCGTGTGCAACCTCTACCCGTTCCGCAGCCAACCCTCGGTCGAGATGATCGACGTCGGTGGGCCCACCATGGTGCGGGCGGCGGCCAAGAACTGGGCCTCCGTCGGCGTGGTCGTCGACCCGGGCGACTACGGTGAGGTGCTCGACGAGCTGCGGTGCAACGGCGTGCTCGCCGAGGCCACCCGCCGCCGCCTGGCCCGCGCCGCCTTCGCACACACCGCCGCGTACGACGCGGCCATCGTGGCCTGGTTCGACGAGGAGGGCGACGACGAGCTGTTGCCGGTCACCCTCCACCTGGCTCTCGAGCGCAGCGACGAGAAGCTCCGGTACGGCGAGAACCCGCACCAGCGGGCGGCGCGCTACCGGGAGGTCGGCCGCAGCTCGTGGTGGGACGAGGTCGAGCAGCTGGCCGGCCTGGCCCTCTCGTACCTCAACATCTACGACACGGAGGCGGCGTGGCGGCTGGTGCACGACCTCGGCGCCGGCCCGGCGTGCGCCATCATCAAGCACGCCAACCCGTGTGGCGTGGCCGTGGCGGGCGACGTCGTCACCGCCTACCGCCGGGCTCTCGCGGCCGACGAGAAGTCGGCGTTCGGCGGCGTGGTGGCCGTCAACGGGCCGGTCACCGAGGAGGTGGCCGACGCCATCGTCGGGGCTCCGCAGGCGGACGTCGTGGTGGCCGCCGGATTCGAGCCGGCGGCGGTGGAGAAGCTGGTGGGTCGCCGCAAGGCCACCCGCCTGCTCAGGGCCGTCCCGCCGGACCCGCAGCGCCGCAGCTTCCGGGAGATCGGCGGCGGGTTCCTCGTCCAGGACCCGCACCACTTCGAGACGGCACGCGCCGACTGGCGCGTCGTCACCAGAGCCGTGCCCACCGACGAGGAGTGGCGCGACGCCGAGCTGGCATGGCGCATCGGCGGGCACGTGAAGTCCAACTCGATCGTGCTGGTCAAGGGGGGCGCGGCCGTGGGTATCGGTGCCGGTCAGCAGAGCCGCGTCGACGCGGCCGAGTTGGCCGCCCGCAAGGCGGCGGGCCGGGCCGAGGGTGGGGCGTGCGCCAGCGACGCCTTCTACCCGTTCCGCGACGGCGTCGACGCAGCCGTGGCGGCAGGTGTGGCGGTGGTCATCCAGCCCGGCGGGAGCCTCCGGGACGACGAGGTCATCGCCGCGGCCGACGAGCACGGCGTGGCCATGGTGCTCACCGGCGAACGGCACTTCCTCCATTGACGGCCCGCCTGCTCCACGGCGGTCCGGTGGCCGACGCCGTGCTGGCCGACGTGGCCGAGCGGGCCGCCAAGGTGGCGGCCGGAGGCCACACGCCCGGATTGGGGACGATCCTCGTGGGGGACGACTCGGCCAGCGCCGGCTACATCCGAATGAAGCAGGAGAAGGCGGTGGAGCTGGGGATGCACTCTGCCCACGTGCACCTCCCGGCCGACGCCACCCAGGCCGATCTCGAGGCCGCCATCCGGGCGTGGAACGACGATCCGGCCGTCGACGCCATGCTCGTGCAGCACCCCACGCCACCCCAGATCGACTTCGAGGCGGCCATCGCCCTGATCGACCCGGACAAGGACGTCGACGGCCTGCACCCGCTCAACATGGGCCGCCTGGCCGTGGGCACGCCCGGGCCGGTCCCGTGCACGCCGGCCGGCATCGAGGCCCTGCTGGCGTTCCACGAGGTACCCGTCTCGGGCCGGGAGGTGGTCATCCTCGGCCGGGGGACCACGCTCGGGCGCCCGCTGGCCCTGCTGCTCAGCCAGAAGCGCCCGACCGCCAATGCGGCGGTCACCGTGGTCCACACGGGGGTGCCCGACTGGCCGCGCTACACCCGGCGGGCAGCCATCGTCATCGCCGCCGCCGGCGCGCCCGGCATCCTGCGGCCCGAGCACGTGAGCCCGGGCAGCGTCGTCGTCGGCGGGGGAGTGCGCTACGAGGGCCGGCGCCTGCTTCCCGACGTCGACGAGTCGGTGGCCGAGGTGGCGGGCGCCATCACGCCCCGTGTCGGCGGCGTGGGCCCCACGACGGTGGCGATGCTGTTCCGCAACGCGGTGGAGGCGGCCGAGCGGCGAGCCGGGCCGGGGGTCCCCCGGTGACCCGCATCTCCGAACTGCTGGCCCAGGGTCGCACGTTCTCGTTCGAGTTCTTCCCCCCGAAGACCGAGGAGGCGGCCCGTCAGTTGGAGACGGCCCTGTTCGAGCTGGAACCGCTGCGGCCGTCGTTCGTCTCGGTCACGTACGGCGCCGGGGGCTCGACCCGGGAGCGCACCCGGGACATCGTCCTGCGCATCAACGGCGGGACGTCGATGACCGCCATGGCGCACCTCACCTGCGCCGGGCACACCAGGGCCGAGCTCACCGAGATCGTGACCGGCTACGGGGACCACGGCGTGTCGAACATCCTGGCGCTGGCCGGCGATCCGCCGATGATCGCCGAGGGGGCCCCTCCGCCGCCCACCGACTTCCGGTACGCCTCGGACCTCGTCGAGCTGATCCGGTCGTCGGGCAAGTTCTGCGTGGGCGTCGCCGCCCATCCCGAGCTCCATCCCCGCTCGGGCGGGAACCGGGCCGCCGACCGTGACAACCTGGCAGCCAAGCTGCGCATGGCTGACTTCGGCATCACCCAGTTCTTCTTCCGCCTCGACGACTACCTCGGGATGGTGGACGACCTAGCCGAGCGGGGCGTCGACACGCCGGTCATCCCGGGGATCATGCCCGTCACCAATGCCGGCCAGATCCAGCGCTTCGCCCAGATGGCCGGCGCCGAGTTTCCCCGCGAGCTGGCCGCCCGCATCGCCGCGGTGGACGATCGCCCCGACGAGGTCCGCCGCATCGGCGTCGAGGTCGCCACGGAGCTGTGCCGCGACCTCCTCCATGCCGGCGCACCGGGCCTGCACTTCTACACCCTCAACCGGTCCACCGCGACGCGGGAGATCTACGCCAACCTGGGACTCCCGGGCGGAGTTTGACGCCCAGCGGGCGTGTTCGGGGACTCCGGGTGGCGGGGGTAGCGTGCGGCCACCACCGAGGGAGCCCCGTTGGAGATCGACATCGCGTTGTGCCTCCCCCGGGAGGCGGAGACCGTGGGGATCGTGCGAGACGTGGCCGTCATCTCGCTCGTCCGCCTCGGCGTCACCCGGGCGTGCGCAGAGGACATCCGGCTCGCGCTGAGCGAGGCCTGCACCAACGTCGTCGATCATTCCGACGCCGACGACGAGTACGAGGTCCGGCTGCAGGTCGACGGCAAGCGGTGCGAGGTGCGGGTCATCGACACCGGCCGCGGCTTCGACGCCACGTCGCTCGGCGCCGACCCCGTCCGGAGCGACTCGCCGCGCGGCCGCGGCATCGGCCTCATGCACGCACTGGTCGACGCCATCAACTTCACGTCCGAGCCCGAGGCAGGCACGATCGTCCATCTCGTGAAGACCCTCGAGGTGGAGCCGGGCAGTCCCCTCGACCGCCTCACGAGCCCGACGGAGACCCAGTAGCGCTGCTCCTTGGCGTGGGCAGCACCATGACGGGGGCGCAGGCGGAAAGGAGCGGCCGTCATCCACCGCCGGTGGGCGGGGGTGTGAAGGGCACCGCCGTCGTCGGCTCCGACGCCGCAGGAGTGGAGGACGGGGCGGGGACGGTGGTGGTCGTCGTGGTGGACGTGGTCGTCGTGGCCAGGCGAGGGATCACCACGGCGGGCGGCGCCAGCGTAGCCGGCGCCGCCGTCGTCGTCGGAACCCCGAACGGACCCTGCTTCTCGGGGGCGGGCGACGCCGACTGTCGGCGAGGGAACACGTTGGTGACCGGCGCGCCGTTGACGTCGCGCCCGGACTCGGTGGCCTCCGGGCGCCCGTCGTCGACGACGTCGTGGGGGCACACGTTGTCGAGGGGCCGCCCGGTCTGGTCGTACAGCAGCACCTGGTCGAGGAGCCGGCCGTCGGCGTCGTAGGGGTAGATGTTCTCGACCGGCTGCCCGATGCCGTTGACCAGGCACCCGGAGCTCCCGATCGGGGTGCCGGTCTCGACCCAGCGCAGGTCGGTCGAGCCGTCTCCCAGCTGGGCGAGCAGCACGGCGCCGTACACCCCCAGAACGGCGACGGCACCCTGCGCGACCCACCGCCGCGCCGGGCGGCCGTGCCGGCCCCAGTGCACCGACATGCGCACGGCCGCCACAACGGTGAACAGCCCGAGGACGGAGCTGCCGAACACGGCGGGGACCGGGAACCCCGGATGCCCGCCTCCATGGTCTCCTCCACCGGTGAGGGCTCCGAGCAGGGACGCGGCGAGGTAGCCGCGCAGGATCCACCATGCCGGCCGCAGGTCGCCGACCTCCGCCACGAAGGAGCGCAACCGGCCCCAGCCGGCCGTCAGCGCGGCGCCGATCCCTTCCGCGGTCGGACCCGCCGGAGCGGCGGACGGCTGGTCGAGGCCGGCTGCGGCCAGCAGCTCGTCGGCGTACGCCACCGGAGGGCCGAGCCGCTCGGCCAGGGGAGCTGCGTCCTCCGCCGCCACCTCCGAGAGGTGCTGGGTGAGGTCGTCGAGCAGTTCGAGCCGGTCGACCTCGGAGAGCCACGGCACCGACGCCAGGTGGGCAGCCACCGCGTCGAGGTAGGAGCCGACGTCGCCGGGAGCCGCCGGTTCCGTGGCGGTCGCGGTCATGCCGCCGCCCCGTTCTCGTCGTCGAGCAGTCCGTCCAGCGTGATGGCGAAGCTCCGCCACGTCTTGAGGCTCCGCTGGTACACGGCCTCGCCCTCGCGGTTGAGCCCGTAGTACCGGCGGTGCGGTCCCTCTTCTGACGCCACGACGTAGGAGGTCAGCGCGCCGGCGTTGAACAGCCGTCGCAGGGTCCCGTACACCGACGCGTCGCCCACGTCCTCGAGGCCCGCCTCCCGTAGCCGGCGCAGGACGTCGTAGCCGTACCCGTCCTCGTGCCGGATGACGGCGAGCACGGCCAGGTCGAGCACCCCCTTCAACAACTGCGTGGTATCCAAAAGCCCTCCTCTGCTGTCCGTTCGACAGTACCACGGATTGCAGAGTAGAGGCCTCGGGTTCGTGCCGACTCGGACCGGCGTTCGGCGTCAGCCGGCGGAGCCGTACTGTCCGGTGCGTGGTCGCGAAGCAGTACGTGGCGCTGTTGCGGGCCGTCAACATCGGGCACGAAGCCGGCTGAGCCGCATCGTGGGCACCCCGGCGTACAGGCGTATGACCATCCGCAGCTGGTCGACGACCACGGCCTTGCTCGGGTTGCTCGAGCGCACGCCGTAGCGGGGGGACGCCGCCTTGCCGACGTTGTTCTATCGACAGTCGCGACTCACGATAGTAGGCTCCGAGCGGTGCAGGACGACTTCGAGAGCCAGGTGGCGGGAGTCGCCGCCCTGAACGACCCGGTCCGGCGGTCGCTGTACGTCCACGTCGCCTCCAGCACGGACGCCGTCGGGCGGGAGGAAGCGGCCGCCGCCGTCGGTGTGCAGCGGGCCTTGGCCGCCTTCCACCTCGACAAGCTGGTGGACGAGGGCCTGCTCGAGTTCGAGTACCGGCGCCTCACGGGGCGCACAGGCCCTGGGGCGGGGCGCCCGGCCAAGGTCTACCGGCGCTCCCGTCGCCAGATCGAGATCTCGCTTCCCGCCCGGGAGTACGACCTCGCCGGCCGGCTCCTGGCCCGGGCGATCACCGCCGCCGAGCGCAGTGGCCGGGCGGTGCGGGCCGAGCTCGAGAGCGAGGCATTCGCCTTCGGAGAGGCCGTGGGCGCCGAGATCCTGGCTCGCGCCGGCGCCCGCTCGTCGAAGGCACGGCAGCGACGAGCGCTGCTCGAGGTGCTGGCCCGACACGGCTTCGAGCCCCGACAGCCGGGGGACGACATCGTGCTCGCCAACTGTCCCTTCCATGCGCTTGCGCAGCAGTTCAGCGAGCTGGTGTGCGGCATGAACCTGCATCTGATGCGGGGCGTCCACAGCCGGCTCGGTGCCGGGGCCGACCACCTGGAGCCGCAGCTCGCACCGGCGCCGGGCCGGTGCTGCGTCACGTTCGGACGCACCGCCGGCTGACAACGGGCGCGGGCACACGGGCGTACGGCGCGGGGACGACCCTCATCCGCCGCCGCCGCCGGCGGCGCCGGTGGCGGTTTCGCGACGGAGGTGCTCGGCCAGGTGCAGTGTCGGGTCGACCGGTGCCGCCCCGCGCAGCGCGGCCCGGACGGTCAAGAAGTCGCGCGTGGCGGCCACGTCGTGGACCCGGAGGATGGCGGCCCCGGCATCGACGCCTTCGCCCACGGCGGCGAGCGTTCCCCCCAGCCGTTGCCGGGGCGACCGATCGGTGAGAGCGCCGATGAAGTCCTTCCGGGAGACGGCCAGCAGCACCGGCCGTCGGAGTGCAGCCAGTTCCGCGACGTGGCGCAGGACCTCGACCGTCTGCGCCGGCGACTTGGCGAAGTCCGGCCCCGGATCGAGGATCAGCTGTTCGACACCGACACCGCGGCCGACGGCGACCTCCATCTGCTGCTCGAGGAAGCGGCGGACGTCGGTCACGACGTCGTCGTAGGCCGGAAAGTCCTTGATCTTGGGACGGACCCTGGTGTGCATGAGGACGAGGCCGGCGCCGAACTCTGCGCAATGATCGGCGATCGTCGGATCGCGAAGGCCGCTGACATCGTTGATGAGATGGGCCCCGGCGTCGAGAGCGGCCCGGGCGACCGGGGCCTTCCACGTGTCGACCGACACGATCACCCCGGCGGCGACGAGCGCGGAGACCACCGGCAGGATGCGCCGGATCTCCTCCCCGGGCGCGATCGGGGCGCGGTTGGTGACTCCGGACTCCCCGCCGACGTCGACGATGTGCGCACCCTGCTGGACCAGCGCGAAGCCGCGGCCGACGCAGCCGTCGGCCGTCCCTGCCTCCTCGCCGTCCGAGAACGATTCGGGGCTGGCGTTGAGCACACCCATGAGCAGGGGACCGCCGCTGGGCACGTCGAGCGTGTCGTCGCGCAGCCGGAGTCGGACATGGTCTCCCACCGGCAGCCTCAGCGCGGGTCGGTGGCGCGTACCAGGACGGCGTCGAGGACGGCGGTGGCCTGGCGGCGTAGATCGGCGAGCGGCCGGTTGCGGTGGATCCGCTCGACGAGATCGACCTCGGTGATCGCTTCCATGCCCCACTGACGGTAGACGTCGATGAGCAAACCGATGTCGACCCCGTAGCCGTCGTCGAGAGTGAGGCCGGCCAGGGCCGAGCGGCGAACGGCGCACTCGCCGGCCAGCGGTTGACCCAACTGCGCCAACTCGGGGAAGAAGCGCTCCAGGAGGGGTCTGGCCACGAGCTCCGTCACCCGGCCGCCCTCGCCGGGTTGCCCGTACAGCGGGCGACGGTACGAGGCCTTGACCAGTTGCACCTCGGGGAACGAGAGGATCGGGGCGACGAGCGCGGTGACGAAACGCTCCGAGAAGTTGGCCACGTCGGCGTCGAGGAAGACCACGACGTCGCTGTCGGTGGCCGCCACGGCGGCCGACATGGCCTGACCCTTGCCCGGCCCGGTGACGCTCGGGAGCACGGTTGCGCCGGCGGCTGAGGCTCGGGATGCGGTGGCGTCGGACGACCCGTCGTCGACGACGACGATCTCGTCGACCAGCCCCACGTGTGAGAGCCGGCGAACCGATGCCACGATGGCGGCGACGGTGCCGGCCTCGTTGCGGGCGGGGATGCACACGGCGATCGTGCAGGCGCCCTTGGCGGCGACGAGCTCGGCCGGCGTGGCCATGCGCCCTGCCCTCGCCTGCGAGGAGGGCGGGGCGGCCGTCACCGGCGTCATGGCCGTACGCCGGCCAGGGAGAGGAACTCGCTGCGGGTGCCCGCTTCCTCACGGACGATGCCGTGGAGGGCCGACGTGACCGTGCGGGAGCCGGTTGCGCGCACCCCCCGCATCGTCATGCACAGGTGCTCTGCCTCGATCACGACGCCGACGCCCCTCGGTTCGAGGTGCTCCTGGAGCCAGTCGGCGACCTGCTTGGTGAGGCGCTCCTGGACCTGGAGGCGACGGGCGAACAGCTCGACGACCCGGGCCAGCTTGGACAGCCCGATGATCCGGTCGCCGGGGAGATAGCCGACGTGCGCCACACCCTGGAACGGAAGGAGGTGGTGCTGGCACAGCGAGTGGAAGGCGATGTCCCTGGCGACCACCAGCTCGTCGTACCCCTCGTCGTTCGGGAAGGTCGTCACGTTGAAGGACCTGGGCGAGAGCAACTCGGCCAGACTCGCGGCCACGCGGCGGGGCGTGTCCCGGGTGTGCTCCTCGCCGGTGTCCTGACCGAGAGCGGCGAGCAGCTGGACGACGGCTGCCTCGGCGGCGGGAAGATCGATCTCCGGCCCGCCATGGATCAGTCGGAGCTCGGGGGACCGTGTCGACGCGTGATGGAAGGCCGTTTGATCGGCGGACTTGAGGGTCATCTGCCCGTCTCCTTGCATCGGGTCGTACTCCGACTCTAGATCGCAGCCGTGCTCCACTGTATCACTAGCATTTGCTATCGTTAGAAGTCGCGGCACCACATCAGAGGAGGAGCTGCCATGCGAGCCCTGTCGTTCCGACCCTCGCTCACCTTCCGAGGCCGGACGTTCAAAGGCCTGCGGGGGTGGGCGGGAAAGCCGCTGCACCCGCCTCTGACCGACGTCCCGGTGGGTGCGTACATCCTCGCGGCGGCGTTCGACGTCATCTCGTTCCTCGGAAGGGACCAGGAGTGGGCGCGCGACTTCCACCGGGCCGGTACCTTCACGCTCGTGGGAGGGGCGGCCGTCTCCGTCCTGGCCGCGCTGACGGGGTTCTGGGACTGGCTGAGATCCACCGAGAAGGGGACCCAGGCCCGCCGCACGGTGAATGCCCACGCGTGGACCATGGTCACGGTCACGGTCCTGGTGCTCACAGCCATCGGCCTCCGGCTGTTCGCCTTGGACGACGACAGCCACACCAGCGCCGCCATCCTGGCGTTGAGTCTCGTCGTAGCGGGTCTGACCGCACTGGGCGGCACCATCGGCGGTTCGTTGGCGTACGACTACGGGTTCAACGTCGAGACGGCCGGCGACCACCCCGTGTGGCACCCCTCGGAGGACGACGTCTTCCCAGGAGGTCACCGTTGACGGCTGCGCCGAGCGCGCCGCCGCGCCGCGCCGTCGTCGAGCCGAGCATCAGAACCGCCCGGGCGTGGGTACAAAGATCCGTCAGGACGACCGCGAAGGGAGCATCGATGGCGAAGGTCGCGAAGAAGGACCTCCCGGGAACGATCCAGCGCTCACCAGCGAAGGCCCGGCGCACGTACGCGAAGACGCTCGAGTCCGCCCACGAGCAGTACGGGTCCGAGGAGCGCGCCCACCGGACGGCCCTGGCGTCCCTCAAGCACAGCTTCGAGAAGGTCGGGGACCACTGGGCGCCCAAGAAGCGCAAGGGGCCCTCGGACGACCGGGCGGCGCGTGGCGGTGTCCGTGGCGGCGAGTCGGCCGGCGGGGTGGATGTGAGGGGTCACTCGAAGCAGGAGCTGTACGACCGGGCCAAGAAGCTCGGCGTCAAGGGCCGCTCGTCGATGACGAAGCTCGAGCTCGGCCAGGCCATCGCCCGCAAGCAGGATTGATCGCCGGCAGCCCTTCCGGGTGCGGAAATCGACCGCCAGCGGCGCCAGCGGTGGGTTTCCGCACCCAGAACCGGCAGGGCGGGTTGCCGGAACCGGCGGATCTCCCCGCCCGGCTCGGTGAGTAGCATCCGCCGATGGCAGAGACGATCACCATGGGGGCCGACGGGAAGCTCCGCGTCCCCGACGAACCCGTGATCCCCTACATCGAGGGGGACGGCACGGGCGTCGACATCTGGCCCGCCGCCCAGCAGGTGCTCGATGCGGCGGCCGCCAAGCACGGAAGGCGCATCGCCTGGCGTGAAGTCCTCGCCGGCGAGAAGGCTTTCAACCAGACGGGCGAGTGGCTGCCGGGGGCGACGGTCACGGCCTTCCGCGACCACCTCATCGGCATCAAGGGACCGCTCACCACGCCCGTCGGTGGCGGGATCCGCTCGCTCAACGTCGCCCTTCGCCAGATCCTCGACCTCTACGTGTGCCTGCGCCCCGTGCGCTGGTTCACGGGCGTGCCCTCGCCGGTGAAGCACCCCGAGAAGGTCGACATGGTGATCTTTCGGGAGAACACCGAGGACATCTATGCCGGCCTCGAGGTGGAGCAGGGGACCGAGGCGGCGGACCGCATGATCAAGCTGCTCCACGCCGAGTTCGGCTGGGACGTCCGACCCGACTCGGGCGTGGGCATCAAGCCCATCTCGGTCACCGGCTCCAAGCGCCTGGTCCGGGCGGCGATCGAGTACGCGGCGCAGCACGGGCGCAGGAGCGTCACCCTCGTGCACAAGGGCAACATCCAGAAGTTCACCGAGGGGGCCTTCCGCAACTGGGGCTACGACGTCACGCGCGAGGAGTTCGCCGACGTGGCCGTCACCTGGGACGACTGCAACGGTCATCCGGGCGACCGCATCCTCGTGAAGGACGCCATCGCCGACATCACCCTGCAGCAGGTGCTCACCCGGCCCGAGGAGTTCGACGTGATCGCCACCACCAATCTCAACGGCGACTACCTGTCCGACGCCCTCGCCGCGCAGGTCGGCGGCATCGGCATCGCCCCCGGGGCCAACATCAACTACGTCACCGGGCACGGGCTCTTCGAGGCCACGCACGGCACCGCTCCGAAGTATGCGGGCCAGGACAAGGTGAACCCCGGATCGCTCCTCCTGTCGGGTGTGCTCATGTTCGAGCACCTGGGTTGGAAGGACGCGGCGGCCGACATCGTGCGGGCGCTCGGAGCCACCATCGGAGAGGGCATCGTCACCTACGACTTCGCCCGCCTGCGAGAGGGCGCCACCGAGGTGCGCTGCTCGCAGTTCGCAGCGGCCGTCGTGGAGCGCCTGTAGGCCGATCCGCCCGGCGCCGCCGGCGGCGCCGGAATCGCTAGTGTCGTCCCGTGGCGAACACGAGGCCCGTCCGGGTGGCAGTCACGGGCGCAGCCGGGCAGATCGGGTATGCGCTGCTGTTCCGGATCGCCGCCGGCGACCTGCTCGGGCCCGATCAACCCGTGGAGGTGAGGCTCCTCGAGATCGAGCCGGCCCTGCCGGCGCTGCACGGCATCGCCATGGAGCTGTCCGACTGCGCCTTCCCGCTGCTCGCGGGCGTGGAGACGACGTCGGATCCCGGTGTGGCCTTCGACGGCGTGTCGTGGGCGCTGCTCGTCGGCTCGGTGCCCCGAAAAGCCGGCATGGAGCGGCGCGACCTGCTCACCGTCAACGGGGGGATCTTCGGGCCCCAGGGGCGGGCGCTGGCCGCCGCCGCGGGGGGTGACGTGCGGGTGCTCGTCGTGGGCAACCCGTGCAACACCAACTGCCTCATCGCCCGCACGAACGCCCGGGAGATCCCGGCCGAGCGGTGGTTCGCCATGACCCGCCTCGATCAGAACCGGGCCCGTGCCCTGCTGGCGGCCCGCGCCGGTGTGCCGGTCACCGACGTGGCCAACCTGGCCATCTGGGGGAACCACTCCAACACCCAGTTCCCCGATGCGGCCAACGCCACCATCGGAGGGAAGCCAGCGCCCCAGGTGATCGGCGACGACGAGTGGCTTCGGGGCGAGTTCATCACCACGGTGCAACAGCGTGGTTCCGCCGTCCTAGCCGCCCGCGGGTCGTCGTCGGCGGCGTCGGCCGCCAACGCCGTCGTCGACTCCGTGCGCAGCATCCACACGCCCACGCCACCTGGCGACAACGCGGCACTGGCGGTGGTGAGCCAGGGCGAGTACGGCGTTCCCGAAGGGCTCCAGTTCGGCTACCCGGTGCGTACCGACGGGTCGACTTGGGCGGTGGTCGAGGGATTCGCGTTCGACGACTTCGCCCGCGAGCGCATCCGGATCACCACCGAGGAGTTGGAGGGTGAGCGGGCCGAGGTGAAGGACCTGCTCGGATGAGGCAGGCCACCTGGGTGGAGGCGTCGCCGCTCGGGCCGCTGTACGTCGTCACGTCGGCCACCGGGCTGCGGCTGCTGGACCTGCGCGGTCCCGGTGAGAAGGCGGTGCCCGGCGATGCACCGGTGGAAGCGGTGGCCGCGCCGCTGCGGGCCTACTTCGGCGGCGATCTCGACGCCATCGACGACGTCCCCGTCGACTTGGAGGGACGCACCGCCTTCAGCCTGGCCGTGCTCACCGCGCTGCGCACCGTGCGGGCGAAGACGCTCACCAGCTACGGGCGGCTGGCAGCTGCGGCCGGGCGCCCCTCGGCGGGGCGGGCCGTGGGTCGGGCCGTCGGTGCCAACCCGGTGCCCATCGTGGTCCCGTGTCACCGCGTGGTGGCTGGCGACGGCGCTCTCGGCGGGTTCTCCGGAGGTCTCGACGTGAAGCGCTGGCTGCTGGCCCACGAGGGCCACCCCGTGGACGGGCGGCGGCCGCTCGGCTTCTCCTAGGAGGAAGCGCGGACCCGGGGCGCGGCGAGAGCCACGCCTCGTCGCTCGAGGAACGCCAGCTTGCGGGCGATGGCGTCCTCCCACAACCCGAGGTCGAGCTCGAAGTGGGCACGGTCACCCTCTTCGTAGGCGTGTTCGAGTGCGTCGAAGGCGGCATCCTCGGCGTCGAGCAGTTCCCGATACCGCTTCAGGAAGTGATCGTCGATCACCTCGGCCAGCGTCACGTGCGTCTCCCTTCGGTTCCCTCACGGACCTGTGAGGGAGCGTACCGTTCACGGCGTGCCCCGTCACGGCGTCGATGCGTCCGGTCGCTCCGAGGAGGGTCCGAGGCCGGCGCCCCCGGCCGCCGCCCTGGTCGGCCTCCTCGCCGACGAGGACCGGCTGCGCTGTCTCGCCGCCGTCGTCCTCGGCGCGACCACCGCCGCCGAGGTCGCCGAGCGCAGCGGGCTCGAGCTCCGCAGCGCGATCCGCGCCCTCGAGCGGCTGGCCGGGGCCGGGCTTGTCGATCGCGGCCCGGGCGGCTTGGCCGTGCGCGTGGCCCTGTTCCGGGAGGCGGCGCGTGCCGCCGCCTCCGAGCGACCCGACGTCGACCCCGAACGCCTCGGGGCCACGCCCGAGCAGGCCGGCGTCCTGCGGAAGTTCGTATCGGCGGACGGGCGCCTGGCGTCGATCCCGACGGCGAAGGCGAAGCGCCTCGTGGTGCTCGACTTCCTGGCCGGCCGATTCGAGCCGGGCCGGGTCTACCCGGAGAACGACGTGAACGGCATCCTGGGCCGCGTCCACGACGACTATGCCGCCCTCCGCCGCTACCTCGTCGACGAGGGGTTCCTGGAGCGGCGCGACGGCTTCTACTGGCGGGCCGGCGGCACCTACGAGGTCTGAGGGTTTCCGGTGAAGGTGCACCTGGGCATGTCGTTGCCCTTGGAGAACCCGAAGATCCGCTTGGCCAGCTTCTGGCTGTCCGCGCTGAGCTGGCGGGACCGGTCCTGGTCCTCGGCCCGGATGGAGTCGGCGAACTGGCGGCCGATGGCGATGTAGGCGTCCCAGTCGTCGAGCCAGCGGTCGATCTCTGTGCCGTCGGCGGCGCTGGCCACCGGCAGCTTCCGGAGGTCGGAGGCCAGGGCGGCGAGCCCGTCGGCCGCCTTGTCGATCCGGGCCGCGAACTGGGCGGGCGTGCCGTTGTCCTCGCGTGCCTCGGGTCGGTCGGCGAACAGCTTCGGCAGGGCGGTGGCGCACAGCTCGTCGGCCCGGCCCGTGTAGGCGGCGTCGTGCACGGTCCGGGCAGGGATCTCGATCCCCGAGCCCAGCCAGGCGGGAACGCTGATGACGAGGAAGGCCAGCAGCAGGGCACCACCGGCCAGCAGGTACCAGCGGCGGCGCGACACGGGCGCCGGTGGTCCCGGATCCTCACCTTGCCCGCCGCCGGCGACGACGAGGCCGGCCGAGCGCGGCTGTGCCGCCCACGACGGCTTCGGCCTGCGCTCACTGCCCCAGCGCTTGCCGTTCCAGTGCCGCAGGGAGGCGGGATCGTCGGGGTCGGGGTGCCAACCCGGCACGCGCGGACGGGTCGTCGGCATCAGTCGTACGTGGTGCGTTCACGCACGGCGGCCAGCGCGGCGGCCACCCCCTGGAGGGCGGCCTGGTGGCGCACCAGCACGCCGATGTCGCCGGCCAGCTTGGCCCGCCCGGCGAGGATGGCGTCCTCCACCGCCAGCTCGCCGCGGCTCACGGCGACGGCTGTCGCGTAGGACTGGGTGACGGTGGCGTCCGGCCGCTCGGCGTCGCCCCGGCCCACCTGGATGGCTCCGTCGTCCACGCGGATCCAGTAGCGCACGTCGCCGTCCGGGAGACCGGTGACCACCTGTTGGATGACGACCTGCGCCCCTGCGGTGACCGGCCCGAGGCCGTCGGCGGCGCGGGCAGTCCGGTCGAGGTCGTCGAACCACGCCGGGCTGAGGTACGCGGCCACGCCTCAGGTCTACAGCGATTCGCGATCGTGGGCCAAAGCCGCCGGACCTGCCGTCACGAGCGCCGGGTCAGCTCGACCGTCACCTTGAGCGCCTGGGCGGGACCGCCCCGGTAGATGCCCTTCAAGGGGCTCACGTCGGCGTAGTCCCGGGCTCGGCCGACGACGACGTGGCGCTCGCCCACCGGCTCGCCGTTGGTGGGGTCGAGGGGGACCCAGTCGCCCACCCATGCCTCGACCCACGCGTGGCTCTGACCGGTGATCGTGTCGCCCACGTTGGCGTGGCGATCGGGGAACAGGTAGCCCGACGTGTAGCGCGCCGGGATTCCCATCGCCCGCAGGAGCGCGAGGGTGACGTGGGCGAAGTCCTGGCACACGCCTCCACCCTGGGCCAGCGCCTCGGCACCGGGGGTCGACGCCGTCGTGGCACCGGCCTGGTAGCGCAGCCGGGAGCGGGCCCATTCGACGGTGGCGTGGCACACCTCGAGTGGGTCGTTCCCGGCCTTGAGCGAGCAGGCGGTGTCGGTGAGCTCGTCGTTGATCGTGGCGTAGGGCGTCGCCGCCAGGAGCTCGGCGAACTCGTCCGCCACCTCCGGACGGGTGAGCAGCTCCCACCCGATGGCATCGGGCGGTGGCATCGGTGGTGACGTCTCCACCACCGAGCTGCCCGTGACGGCCAGCTCGGTGTGGGGCTCGTGCACCTCGAAGGCGTCGACCAGGGTGCCCCAGTAGTCCCAGTAGCGGTAGACGCTGGCTCTCGGAGAGACGGTGACGGCGGCATCGAGCACCATCTGGCGGTCGGTGGAGAGCGGGGTGATCCGCGCCTCGTTGTACGACGACGTCACCTCGTTCCGGTACCGGTAGCCGCTGCGGTGGGTGATCTCGATCCGCCAGGTCACGGCGCTCCCTCGTGCAGCATGCTCATGTGGTCACCGGGTCGCTGTCGTGCTCGGCCGGCTCGGGCGACAACCGGAGGTGCTGGTCCCAGCCGGCCGGCTCGTCGTCGGCCACGCCCTGGTTCCACGCCTGCGGGGCGCTCTGGCGGAAGAACCGCCTGGCGACGGCCTCGCCCGACTCGGCGCACGCCACCTGCAGGGCGTGCAGGTGCTCGGGCAGGTCACTGATCAGCTCGCTGACCCGCCGGAACTCGAGCTGCGTGCGGGCCCGGCCGAGCAGGCGGCGGGCCTCGTCGTCGACGCCCACCCGTCCGGCATCGGGCTCGAGCTCGGCCAGGCACTGCTCCGCCACACCGAGGGCATGGAAGGCGGAGCGGGGGAAGAGCCGGTCGAGGAGGAGGAACTCGGCCACCAGGGCGGGCTCGACGGCCCGGCGGTACGTGCGGAGGAAGGCTTCGTGGGCCGAGCACGACCGCAGGGTGGTGATCCAGCCGGGCTGGCCGGCCGGCTCACGGAAGCGGGCCAGGAGCAGCCGGGTGGTCATGTCGACGCGCTCGATGCTGCGGCCGAGGACGAGGAAGCGCCAGCCGTCGTCCCGGCTCATGGTCGAGTCGCCCAGGCCGGCCATGATGGCGGCCCGCTCCTTCACGTAGTTGAAGAAGGCGTGGGGACTGGTGGCGCTGGCCCGCTTGAGGTGCCGGGGCAGCGCGTTGTGTGTCGCGTTGAGGCACTCCCACATCTCGGCCGACAGGGCGTCGCGGGCGCCGCGGGCGTTCTCGTGGGCGGCCCGCAGCGATCGCACGATGGACACGGTGCCCCCGTCGTCGTAGGCGAGGATCCGCACGACCTCGGACACGTCGACCGCGGCGTCGCTCTCGGGGGTCACGCCCATGACCCCGAGGATGGCCGCGCAGGCCACGTCCTCGGCGACCGACGGGTCCTCCAGGAGGTGGTGGACGTGCACGTCGAGGATCCGGGCCACGTCCTCGGCCCGCTCGACGTAGCGGCCCACCCAGTACAGCGACTCGGCGATGCGGCTCAGCACGCCGGCGCCTCGGGCCGGGTCGCCGGCGGCTGCTGCTGCTGCTGCGCCACCTGGGCGACGGCGGGGCCGGGATCGAGCTGGGTGACGTCGTGGCCGGGCACGGGCGTGGCCGGGGCCGCCTGGCCCGGGACTCCGGCTCCCATGCGCCCATTGCGCCCGGCGTCGGTGGTGGCGAGGACCCAGGTGTCCTTCGACCCGCCGCCCTGGCTCGAGTTCACCACCAGGCTTCCCTCGACCAGGGCCACGCGCGTGAGGCCACCCGGCACGACCCACACCCGCTCGCCGTCGTTGACCGCGAACGGCCGCAGGTCGACATGGCGCGGCTTCAGCCGGTCGCCGACCTGGGTGGGCGACGTCGACAGGCGCACGACCTCCTGGGCGATCCAGGCCCGGGGATCGGCCTGGATGGCGGCCCGCACGCCCGCCAGCTCCTCGTCGCCGGCCTGCGGGCCGATCACGAGCCCGTACCCTCCGGACCCGTCCACCGGCTTCATCACCAGCTGGTCGAGGCGTGGGAGGGCGTGCGCGAGCTGGTCGGGGTCCTCCAGGCGGTAGGTCGTGACGTTGGGCAGCAACGTCTTCTCACCCAGGTAGTACTCGATCATGGCCGGGACGTAGGTGTAGACGAGCTTGTCGTCGGCCACCCCGTTGCCGACCGCATTGGCAATGGTGACGTTGCCGGCGCGGGCCGCATTGAGGATGCCCGGGCAGCCGACGACCGAGTCGCTGCGGAAGTGGAGCGGGTCGAGGAAGTCGTCGTCCACCCGCCGGTACACCACGTCGACGCGCTGCTCGCCCTCCGTGCTGCGCATGTAGACGAGGTTCTCCCGGCAGACGAGGTCACGCCCTTCCACCAGCTCCACGCCCATCTGCCGGGCCAGGAAGGCGTGCTCGAAGTAGGCCGAGTTGTACACGCCGGGCGTGAGCAGCACCACGGTCGGTTCGCCGGCGCCGGCCGGGGCGGCGGCCCGCAGCGCCTCCAGGAGCCGGGCGGGGTAGGCGTCGACCGGGCGCACCCGATGGCTGGCGAACAGCTCCGGGAAGACCCGCGCCATGGCCCGGCGGTTCTCTATGACGTACGAGATCCCCGACGGCGTGCGGACGTTGTCCTCCAGCACGTGGAACTGCTCGTCACCCCGCACCAGGTCGATGCCGGCCACCTGCACCCGCGCCCCGTTGACGGGCTGCACGCCGAAGGCGGGGCGGTGGAAGTGGGTGGCGGTGGTGACGCAGCGCCGGGGCACGATGCCGTCCCGCAGGATCTGCCCCTCGCCGTAGACGTCGTCGAGGAACCGCTCGAGGGCCAGGACCCGCTGGGTCACTCCCTTCTCGATGTGCGACCACTCGCCGGCCGACAGCACCCGGGGAAAGAGGTCGAGCGGGAAGAGCCGTTCTTCGCCGGAGTGGGAGAAGGTGATGCCCTGGTCGAGGAAGGCCCGGTCACGCGCCGCGCAGCGGTTGGCGAACTCCTCGGCCGACAGCACCTGGAGGGCCTGGTGCAGGGCCCGGTAGCTCGGGCGCGGCGCGCCGGTTGGATCGAACATCTCGTCCCACCCGGCCGCGAAGGCGTACTCGTCCAGGAGATCGCCCACCCCCCCATCCTGCCAGCCCCGCATCGCGGGTTCGATCATGTGCGGCAGGGTTCACGCGATGGTGACGGAACGAGGTGGGACGGGCCGGCCCACCGGGGTAAGGATGGGGACGTGCGCATCAAGGTCGGATGCGAGTTCGCCCACAAGGCGGCAGGTCCCACGCCCACCATCTGGCAGGTGCGGCCCCGCCCCGACGGGCCGGCGGCACTGGTCTCGTCGGCATGGACATCGACGCCCCCGCTCCCGACCACCAGCTACATCGACGCCTTCGGCAACCTGTGCGACCGCCTGATGCTCCCCGAAGGCGACAGCGTGGTGCGCTTCGACGCCGTGGCCGAAGTGTCCGGTGATCCCGACCCCGTAGGCCTCGATGCGCCGCAGGTCGCGGTCGAGGCCCTTCCCGACGACGCCCTCGTCTACCTCCTGCCCACCCGGTTCTGCCTCTCGGACGTCCTGCACGACGAGGCGTGGGAGCTCTTCGGGGGCACGGCCCCCGGGTGGGCGCGCGTGCAGGCGGTGTCGGACTGGGTCCACGCCAACGTGCGATTCGACTACCAGAACACGTCCCCCGTGACCACCGCCTGCGACGTCTGGCGGTCCCGGACCGGGGTCTGCCGCGACTTCGCCCATCTGGCCGTGACGTTCTGCCGCGCCCTCAACATCCCGGCGAGGTACGCGTTCGGGTACCTGCCGGACATCGGGGTGCCGCCGCCCGACGACCCCATGGATTTCTGCGCCTGGATGGAGGTCTACCTCGGCGACCGCTGGTGGACGTTCGACCCGCGCAACAACCAGCGGCGGATCGGCCGGGTCCTCATCGGCCGGGGTCGTGACGCCGTCGACGTGGCCATGCTGACCACCTACGGCGCCACCATCCTCGAGTCGATGACCGTGTGGGCCGCCGAGGCGTGACCGCCCGGCGTCCGGGGTCCGCCCCGATCAGGGCCCGTCGACCGGCTCCCCCATCTCCCTGAGGGCGGTGGCGATGGCGGCGCGGAGCCGCCGGGCCGTCGCAGGGCCGAGGTGGCCCACCATGCCCGCGCCGGGGTCGCCCTCCTCCTCGAGCGTCAGCTCGACGCGAAGGTCACCGCAGCCCTCGCAGTCGTCGAGGGCGGCCACCGCCCAGGCGAGCCTGGCCCGCTCGGGGTCGCCGGCAGGGTGGTCGTCCAGCCCGTAGTCGGCCAGCTTCTTCATGTCCCCAGCCAAGCACGGCGGCCCGGGCCCACCGGGATCGGGCCGTCCCCTACCATCTCGCACGGCATGGAGGAACGGCGGTCGACGGCGGCGGCCGCGGACCCGACGTGGGAGCGGCGCCACCCCGGCGGGCCCGAGTCGTGGTCCTTCGACTTCGTCGCCCCCGGCGGCGGCGTGGCCGGCTTCGTCGGGCTGACCATCTGGAGCGCCCCGAGGCGGGCGTGGTACTGGGCTGCACTCGTCGGCCGTCGCCGCCCGTACCTCCTGGTGCGCGACCTGGAGGTGGCGGCTCCGCGCGCACCGACCTCGCGCGAGATCCGCGCCGATGGCCTGTGGGCGGACCTGAACTGCGAGACACCGCACGACCACTGGTCCGTCGGCCTGGAGGCGTTCGGCGTCCTCCTCGACGACCCGGACGAGGCTCTCGGCGGCGAGCGCGGCGAGCGCACCGGGCTCGGGCTCGACCTCGAGTGGGAGGCGGCAGCGCCGGTGGTCGGCGGCGTCGGCAGCTACGGCCAGGCGTGCTCGGTCCACGGCGAGATCCTGGTGGGCGGAGGCGGAGGGCCGGTCGAGACGATCACGTTCGACGGCAGGGGTTGGCGGCGCCACGCCTGGGGGAAGGCGGTCGGCTGGTTCACCCCCGCGTCGCGCCTGGACGGCCACCTCGAGGACGGCCGGCCGTTCACCGCGACAGGCCTCGTTCCACCGGCGATCGACGTCCTGTGCCGGGCACCGCTCAGGCTGGAGCTGTCGTCGCGACGGTCGGTCCTCGAGCGGGCCCTCTGCCGATTCCGGACGCCGGAGGGCTCGAGCGGCCTGGCGTGGTCCGAGCACGTCGTCGCCCCGGCGCCGGGCCCGGCCGCCGGCTGACCGGTCGGCCCCCGCCGGCGCAGATCACCACGATCGTGCCTTCCGAGGGGCCGTCCTCCGTGGCACACTTCTGAATGCATCGGAATGCGCTGTGCGCCGATGAAGACCAGGGGGACCGGGGCGAGCCATGACCGTCGGTGTCCTTATCGCCGCCGACAAGCCCGTCGTCAGGCGCGCCGTGCGCCTGGCCCTCGAAGCAGAGGGATGCCACGTCGTGGCGGAATGCCCCGCCGGGCGGGCGGTCGTCGAGATGGCCGCCTCCTGCCACGCGGACGTGGTGGTGCTGGGATGGCCGACGTCGGGCGATTCGCCCGTGGACGACCTCCGCCGACTCTGCGAGACGGTTCCCGACGCCCGGATCGTCGTGACGTCGACGCGCCCGGCCGTGGAGGAGGCCCGCCTCGTGCTTCGGGCCGGGGCGGACAGGTACGTCGACACGAACGATCTTTCCGGTTTGGTCTCCGCCGTCACGCGGTCGTCGCCGGTCGGGTCGGCGAGGGCCGGTCAAGGCACCTTGGCGACGGATCCCCACGGGCCCGAGCACGAGGGCGAGACGCGCCCGTTGCGTGTGCTGGTGGTCGACGACGACGTCACAGCCCGCCGCCTGCTCCGGCTCGGCCTGGAGCTCGGTGGTGCGGCCGTCTCGGAAGCGGCGTCGCTCGCCCAGGCGCGGCGCCTGCTCGTCGACCACGTGGACGGCGTCGTGCTCGACCGCCGCCTGTCGGACGGCGACGGCCTCGAGCTGCTCCCGCTCCTGGCCGAACGCCACCCCGAGGCCAACGTCGTGGTGTGCTCGAACATGGACGACCACGCCGAGCCGTGGTTCGTCGCCCATGTTCCCAAGACCGACATGGACGGCGTCGTCAGCGCCCTCGGGCTGTCCCGCCGGCAGCCGCCGAGCTTGTTCACCGACGTCCGCTTCGGCACCTCCCTCCCCGAGATCGTGGCGCGGTGGAGCACGCGTCTCGGACGCGAGCTGAGCGCGCCGCCCGTCGCCGCCGTGCACGCATTCGTCGGCCAGGTCGTCCACGCGCTCGCCGTGCCGGAGGCCCCGGCGCCGGCCACCGGCAACGGCGTCGTCGGACCGCAGGACGCCGAGGTCACCGTCCGCCAGCTGGTCGACCTCCGGGAGATGGTCACCGCCGAGATCGGGCGCCAACTCGACAGTGCGGAGTCGGGCGCCGTCTTGGCAGCCGTCAACCGGGAGCTCGACATCTGGATCCTCGGGGTGGTTGGTCGAGACGTCGAGCGTCTGCGGAGGCAGGCATCGACCGATGCGCTCACCGGCCTGCTCAACCGCCGGGCATTCGACGAAGCCCTCTCCCAGGAGGTGGCCAGGGCGTCCCGCTACCGGCGACCGTTCAGCGTTGCGATGGTCGACCTCGACGGGCTGAAGCTCATCAACGACCGTGACGGCCATCCGGCCGGCGACGCCGCCCTCGTCGCCATGGCCACCGCCATTCGAAGGTCCCTGCGGCTCAGCGACCGCGCCTACCGGGTGGGGGGCGACGAGTTCGTCATCCTCCTGCCCGAGACCCCGAAGCGCCTCGTCCAGGGCATCATCGACCGCTTCTCGTCCGAGGGAGCGCCGGCGTTCAGCTGGGGCGCCGCCACGTACCTCGAGGACACCGACGACAGCGACACGGTCATCGACCTCGCCGACCGCCAGCTTCTCGCCCGCCGCCGGGCCACGCGGGCCTGACCGGCCGTCCAGCCCGCTCAGGGCTGCGGCTGCACCGGTGGGGCGAACGGCGTCAGGAGGATCTGGCGCGTGACGTCGTCGATGAGGCCGCTCTCGGGCAGGCGCGCCGCCCGCTGGTACGCGGTCACGGCGGCCGCGGTGGCGTCGCTCCATGAGCCGTCGATGGGCGTCGGGAACCCGAGGCTGGTCAGAAGGGTCTGGTAGGCCATCACCTGGCCGGCCGTGAACCCATGCGGGTCGCCGACGGGAAGGCGGAACTCGGCTGCGTCCTTGATGGCGTCCCACGCTTCCTGGTCGGCGTGCTGCCACGACCACCACGACACGCCCGCCGCGCCCACCCGGTCACCGCTCTGCATGAACCGGATCAGCTCCTCGCGCGTCGGCACGCCCCGCGGCCCGCCCTCGTCCCCGCCGTCGTAGGCCTGCCCCACCGGGAGCACGGGTTTGCCGTACACCGCAAGGTCGCGGAAGGCGGCCTCCATCTGGCCGATCGGGTCGCCGCCCAACCAGTAGACCATCGGGGCGATGGCGTCGAACGCGGCCACCAGGTCGGCCATCGGGTACTGCCTGAGCGAGGGCGACGGGCGGGGCACGCACGCGATCAGCGGGTAGTTGGGCCCGACGGCGCGGCGCAGGGCGACGCCGAAGTGCTTGCCGGTCTGCGGGCTGATGTTCACGCCCATGCTCCGGAGCTCGATGTCGGCCGCGTAGCCGTCGACGCGATGGCCGTCGGGCGTGACGTAGGTGATGGCCTGCACGGCGCGTGCGACGTCCCCGTCCACGTTGTGCAGGTAGGGGAAGTCCCACGCGTACACGCGGATGCTGGCGGCGTGGGCGGCGGGCAGCAGGCGGTCGAGGAAGGGCCCGGCGTAGAAGCCCTGGGACAACGACGCCGTACGCACGTAGAGGTGCGTGAGCCCGACCTCACGTGCCCGCGCCACGATGGCGTCGGCGTCGCCACCCTCGGTCTGGTCGGCGAGCCAGATCCACATGCCCTTGCCCACCGGGAGGGCCCCGCGCTGGGTCGGGATGGTGCGATCGACCGGCGCCTGGGCGTCGGGCGCGGCGCCGGCCTGGGGGGCCGGGACGGTCTGCGTTCCCGCCGGCGCCCCGGTGCCCACGGCATCGGTGACGACGCCTTTGGCGGCACCGGTCCCGCTGGCGCTGCCGGCCAGCGCCTCGGCCTGCACGTCGCCGTTGGCCAGGCGCTCGAACAGGATCGTCTCGCCACCCGTGCGCAGGTTCGTGCCGGCCACGCCGACGACGGCGATGGCAATGGCGAGGGGCAGCAGTCGCCTCGCGATGCGAAGCTCGACCTCCGGCGCGAACGCGATCCGGCGCGCCCTGCGCAGGGGTCCGGCCCGCCCCGCCCCGGCCATGCGTCGCACCTGGCGCACGGCGCTCGCCAAGGCACAGGTCGTCCGGCGCTTGGCGCCCGGGAGCCACAGCTCGTAGCCCAGCTGCGCCTCGAAGAACATCCGGAGGGGGCGAGGGGCGGTCACGGCGCGCTCCCGGAGCCGTTCCCGGCGGCTCGGGGCCGGGCGGGCCCAGTCCGGCCTGGGTACCCCCCTGTTCGTCGCCGCCATCGCCGTCCCCCTCGGACGAGGCCCGCGTTCGAGCCACGCCTGCCGCCGGAGGCGCCCGAGCGGTCCGCCGACCCTGTGGCTTTCAGGGTTCGACGCGCCGGTAGGGATTCCTGCCTCTAGAGCCAGAAAGCACCTAGAGAAGGATCCCGGGTGGCTACACCTTGTCGGTGAGCACCGCCCGCTTGACCTCCTGGATGGCCTGGGTCACCTTGATGCCCCTCGGGCAGGCCTCGGTGCAGCTGAAGGCGGTGCGGCAGCGCCACACGCCCGACCGCTGGTTCACGATGTCGAGGCGCTCGTCGCCCGCCTGATCCCGGCTGTCGAAGATGAAGCGGTGGGCGTTGACGATGGCGGCCGGCCCCACGTAGCCGGAGTTGCCCCAGAACACCGGGCACGACGTGGTGCAGGCGGCGCACAGGATGCACTTGGTGGTGTCGTCGTAGCGGGCCCGCTCCTCGGGCGATTGGAGGCGTTCGGTGTACCCGGGGTCGTCGTGGTTGACGAGGTAGGGCAGGACCGACCGGTACTGGGCGAAGAATGGCTCCATGTCGACGACGAGGTCCTTGATGACCGGGAGGCCGCGGATGGGTTCGACGGTGATGCGCCCCCCGGTGGGACCAGCGGCGTTCTGGACCAGCTCGATGCACGCCAGCGCGTTGGCCCCGTTGATCATCATGGCGTCGGAGCCGCACACGCCGTGGGCGCAGGACCGGCGGAAGCTGAGGGTGCCGTCCTGCTCCCACTTCACCGTGTGCAGCGCGTCGAGCACGCGGTCCGTCGGCTCGGCCTTGACCTCGAAGGTCTGCCAGTGCGGCTTGGACTCGGTGTCGGGGTTGTAGCGCTTGACCTTCAGCTCGACATCGACGAGGGCCATCAGTACTTGCGCTCCATGGGCAGGTAGGCGCCGGCCACGACCGGCTTGTACGACAGGTGCACGGTGCCGTCCTCCTGCCTGGCCGCCAGGGTGTGGCGCATCCAGTGCTCGTCGTCCCGGGTGGGGTGATCGGTGCGGAAGTGGGCGCCCCGGCTCTCGGTGCGGGCCCGCGCGCTGACGACCGAGGCCTCGGCCAGGTCGAGCAGGTAGCCGAGCTCGAGGGCCTCGGTGAGGTCGTAGTTGAAGGTCGGGCCTTTGTCGTCGATGGTGACCTGCTCGTAGCGGGCCTGGAGCTCGTGGACCGCCTCGAGCGCCCCGGCCAGCAGCTCCTCGCTGCGGAACACGAAGGCCTTCTCCGTCATCGCCGCCTGGAGGTCCGCCCGGACGGCGCCGACCTTCTCCTTGCCCGCGCCCGATCTCACCGACTCGATCCGCTGCACCACCGGGTCGGCGGTGCCGGTCGGGAGCGCCGGCACCTCGTTGGCAGCCGCGAAGGCGGCCATGGCCGCCCCGCCCCGCTTGCCGAACACCACGATGTCGAGCAGGGAGTTCGTGCCGAGCCGGTTGGCCCCGTGCACGCTCACGCACGCGCACTCGCCGGCCGCGTACAGACCGGGGAACACCGTGCCGGGCCCGTCGACCACGACCTCGCCGGCCACGTTGGTGGGGATGCCGCCCATGGCGTAGTGCGCGGTCGGCTGGATCGGGATGGGTGCCGTCTTGGGCTCGATGCCGAGATAGGTGCGCACGAACTCGGTGATGTCGGGAAGCTTCTCGTCGATCTGGGCAGGGGAGAGGTGCGTGAGGTCGAGATGCACGGCATCGGCTCCCTGGCCCACGCCGCGGCCCTCGAGCACCTCCGTCTGGATGGCCCGGCTCACCATGTCGCGGGGAGCGAGGTCCTTCACGGTGGGTGCGTAGCGCTCCATGAACCGCTCGCCCGAGGCGTTGCGCAGGATGCCGCCCTCGCCCCTGGCCGCCTCCGACAGCAGGATGCCCAGCTTGTAGATCCCGGTGGGATGGAACTGGAAGAACTCCATGTCCTGCATCGGGATGCCCCGGCGGTACAAGAGCCCGGGGCCGTCGCCGGTGAGGGTGTGGGCGTTGGAGGAGACCTTGAACATCTTGCCGAAGCCGCCCGTGGCGAACAGCGCCGCCTTGGTGTGGAACACGTGCAGGTCGCCGCTGGCCAGCTCGTAGGCGACGACGGCGGCGAGACGGCCGTCGGCGAAGGCGACGTCGAGGACCTGGAACTCGTTGAAGAAGGTGACTCCCCGCGCCACGCACTGCTGGTAGAGCGTCTGCAGGATCATGTGCCCGGTGCGGTCGGACGAGTAGCACGCGCGCCGAACGGGCGCCTCACCGTGGTTCCGGGTGTGGCCGCCGAAGCGGCGTTGGTCGATACGTCCCTCCGGCGTCCGGTTGAACGGGAGGCCGAAGTGCTCCAGCTCGATGACGGCGTCGATGGCCTCGCGGCACATGATCTCGGCCGCCGGCTGGTCGACCAGGTAGTCGCCGCCCTTGATGGTGTCGAACAGGTGCCACTCCCACGAGTCGTCCTCGACGTTGGCCAGGGCCGCGCACATGCCTCCCTGGGCGGCTCCGGTATGGGACCGGGTGGGGTAGAGCTTGGTGAGGACGGCGGTGTGGCATTTGCCGGCCGTCTCGATGGCGGCCCGGAGCCCCGCTCCTCCGGCGCCGACGATGACGGCGTCGTAGCGGTGCTGGTGGACCTTCACGGCGGCCATCGTCGCACGCCGCGCCCGGGTTCGAGGACCCTGGGTGGGCGGTCGGGCGTTCTGCGGCGGCGCCCCTAGGCTCGGCTGCATGCCCGTGCGGCCCGCCACCCTGGGACAGCTCCGCTCGTCCGGCTGGCGTTCCGTGC
Source organism: Acidimicrobiales bacterium (assembly GCA_036262515.1). Lineage (GTDB taxonomy): Bacteria > Actinomycetota > Acidimicrobiia > Acidimicrobiales > JAHFUS01. The sequence goes on from DATAIT010000095.1 coordinate 44,534, forward strand.
CGGTGAAGGAGGAGGTGCGCCGCAACGCGGCGGCCCGTATCGCATCGGGGCGCCCGCTGGTGGACGGCGTGCTCGGCTACGACGACACGGTCCTCCCGCAGCTGGAGAACGCCCTCCTCGCCGGCCACGACGTCATCTTCCTGGGCGAACGCGGTCAGGCCAAGTCGCGGCTCATCCGCTCGCTGACCTGGCTGCTCGACGAGTGGCTGCCGGTCGTGGCCGGGTCGGAGATCAACGACGACCCTGAGCACCCGGTCTCGGCCGCGGCCCGGGCGGTGGTGGCCGACAAGGGCGACGACACGCCGATCGAATGGGTGCACCGCGACCGCCGGCTCGGCGAGAAGCTGGCCACGCCGGACACGTCGATCGCCGATCTCATCGGGGAGGTCGACCCGATCCGCGTGGCCGAGGGCCGGTATCTCTCCGACGAGCTGACCCTGCACTACGGCCTCGTGCCCCGCAC
>DATAIT010000096.1 GCA_036262515.1 Acidimicrobiales bacterium
AGCAGCTGTTTTATGAGCTGCTGCTGCTCGAGACGAAGCCGGCGCAGAACCGCAGCGGCGAACGGCGGCGCATCTCCAACATCCCGCGCGATCCGCACCACCGCCACCGGTCCTAGAGGGACGGTCGGCCACCGCAGCCCCGGCCTCAAAGCGGCGGCGGCTGATGGAACGGGCAGGCGTAGGAGGTCCGGCCGTCGATCGTCTCGACCTCGATGGGACCACCGCAGGCGCGACAGCGGTCCTGCTCGTAGACCATGCGGAGGTCGCGCTCCCCGCGGGTTGCGTGCTGGTCGTCGACCACCGGGACGGTGACGGCACGACCGATGTCCACGGCGCGCCCCATGACACGGACGGCGCTCGACCACAGGCGGCCGCACTCCTCCCTGGTGACCGACGCGGCCGTCCGCCGCGGGTGAATTCCGGCGTCGAACAGGATCTCCGAGCTCATCAGGGTGCCCACGCCGGCGATGACCGACTGATCCCTGAGCGCCGCCCCGATCAGCCCGGAGAACTCCCGGATCCCATTCCAGACCGCCTCCGGATCGGCATCCGGCCGCAGGGGATCGGGCCCCATCGAGGCGACGAGCCGCGCCCACCCGTCCGCATCGAGCAGCTCGCAGACCGCGGGCGAGATGAGGTCCCAGGCCAGCTCGCCCACGGCCAGGCGCAGCTGCACCTGGGGCCACGGTGCGCGGGCGGGCTCCAGCCGCAGCCACTTGCCGCGCCCGCCGAGGTGGACGTGGAGGTGCTGGCCGCCCTCATAGCGGTGGTGGATGTGCTTCCCGCAGGCGTCGACGGCCTCCAGCGTCCGTCCGTTGACGGCGTCGGCGCCGAAGGCGAAGCGGCCCTGGGGCGCTGACGCCTCCGGGCTGGCACCGACCAGCTCCTGCTGCTCAGCTGCCAACAGGTGCACGACATGTCCTTCGGGCACGGGCTCCCCTTGCAGGTCCGGGGCCGGGCTCGGGACGCCCGGTACCCGCTCGTCTCCCCATTGGACCACTCCCGGGCGTCGGGCGCAGGAGCCCGTGCGAAAGAGGCGCCGGCATCGGGCACGCACGTGAGGCACGCGGCTGGTGCCGCACAACTGCTCAAGCGCCGGGACGCACGGGTCGACGGTGCTGGGATGGCTCGCCGCCGGTCCTTCGTCGCCCGCCTGGCCCTCGTGGGCTGCGGTCCTCTGGCCCTGGTCGGGTCGATCGTCGGCCAGGCGCCGGCGGGTGCCCAGTCCCCTCACCCGCCCGGCGCTCCACCGTCACCGACCGCCCAGCCCGCTCCTACGACGGCGCCGGCGGGCGGCGCCGTTCCGCAGCCCTCCACGGGCGCGACGACCACGGCCCTGTCCCGGAACCCCGAGGCCCTGCGCGGTGCGCTGTCGGTCGGTCGCGAGGCGGCCCTGATCGCCGCGCTCGGCGGTTTCGGCCAGCCCCCCGACGGGCGGGTCCAACGGGCAGTGGCCTCGCTTGCGCCGGCCGGGTCCGAGCCGGCAGCGCAGCGGGATGCGCTGGCCAGGCTGGACGCCGAAGGGCAGGCGATCCTCGCCGGGCTCACCAACCCCACACCCGACGTCCAGCGCTCGCTCGGGCATCTGACGCCCACCGATGGAGCCGCCGTGGGGGCGTCGCGCGCCATCTCGGTGACGCCGGAGGAGTACCTGCGGGCGCTCGATCACCTCCTCCACCACGACGGCGGGCCCCCGCCGAGTCCGTCGCCGCCTGATCCTGCGGGCATCGACGCCGAGCTCCGGCGGCTGGCGGCGGCACCGGCCGGGACCCTCCCCGCGCCGCGCGGTGCGCCGGCGGCCGGCGTCACGCCCACCAGCGCCGCGTCGACTCCCCCTGCCGGGCTCACCCTCGCTGCGAATGACACGTCGAGCCCCGCGTCCGCTTCCCTGGCCGTGCTGGCCGGAGTGGTCCTGGCGAGCATCGTCGCAGGCGCCGTTCTGTGGCGCCGGCGGCCGCGCCCTCCGGTCGCCGACGTCTCGTCGCCATCGGTCCGGGCCCCGATGATGACCGGCACGATGCAGGGGCTCCTCGAGGTGAGCCGTCAGCTCACCTCCGAAGCGGCCACCGGGGACGTGGACCGGGCCATCCTCCGTCACGCCCTCGACCTGGTGAACGGCCAGGGCGCGGCGCTGATCCGTATGGAAGGCGGCTCGCTCCGGGTGGCGGCGGAGACCCATCCCGGACTGCTGGTGACCGACGGCCTCGGCGGCGGCGCGGTGCGCCGGGTCGCCGACACCGGCCAGACCCTGTTCCAGGTGAGCGCCACGGAGCCGGCGATCCGGAGCCTGCCCGCCGCCCTCGGTGCCGTTCCGCTGGTGGGGCGGGGGCGGGTGGAGGCGGTGCTCGTCGTCGTGCGATCGCAGTTCGAGCCCTTCACCAACGCCGAGCGCGAGGTGCTCCTCGCCCTCGCCCCCGTGGCCGCCGCCTCCCTGGACAACGCCCGCCAGGCCCGCTCCGCTATCGAGGACAGCCTGGTCGACCCCCTCACCGGGGTCGGCAACCGCCGGCGGTTCGACCTGGACCTCGATCGGGCGCTGGCCGACGGGAGCCCGACGGCCCTGTTCATGGTCGACCTCGACCATTTCAAGGCCGTCAACGACACGCACGGCCATCCGGCCGGCGACGCGGTTCTCCGGGGCGTGTCGTCCCTCATGCGGGAGGGCGTGCGGCCGGGCGACAGCGTCTACCGCTTCGGAGGCGAGGAGTTCTGCGTCCTCCTCCAGCGCACGTCGGCGGAGGAGGCCGGCGAGGTCGCCGAGCGCGTCCGGCGGGCCATCGCCGGGAGGCCCTTCTCCGTCGGAGCGACGGATCCCCTGCGCGCCACCGCCTCGTTCGGCGTGGCGGCGAGCGGCGACGCCGACGCCGCCGCGCTGGTCGCCCGGGCCGACCACGCGCTCTACGCGGCGAAGCAATCAGGACGCAATCGCGTCGAGATCGGCTGACGAACGGCGTCGACCAGCGACCCCGATCAGCCGCTCGTGGGTGCCGACGGCCTCTTCATGACGACAACGGCCATGTCGTCCCTTGCGTGGCCGCCCTGGAAGGCGAGCGCGGAGGCCACGATGTGATCTGCGATCGCCTGTGCCCCCCACGTCGCCGCGTCCCGAAGGACGGAGCACAGCCCGTCCTCGTCGAAGAACTCGCCCTCGTGGCGGGCCTCGGTGACGCCGTCGGTGTAGATGACGACCACGTCGCCGTCGTGGAGCGTCGTCCGCACATCGGTGAGGTCGGGCTGATCGACCAACCCCAGGATCGTGCCGCTGCGGCCGAGTGTCTCCACCGTTCCGTCAGCCCGCAGGCACAGGGGCAGGTGATGGCCGCCGGAGGAGACGACGAGGCGGGTCCCGGTGCTCGCCGGCGACAGCAGGGCGAACACGGCCGTGCAGAACTCGTCCGGGTAGTAACGCAGCAGCGCCTCGCTCAACGCGGCGAGGACGGCCGCTGGTGACTCCATCCGGAGGACCTCGGCGCGGACGGTGTAGCGCGCCAGGGCAGTGAGCACGGCGGCACCTGCGCCCTTTCCGCAGACGTCGCCGAGCACCACCGCCCAGGCACCGGCGCCGGTCTCGAAGACGTCGTAGAAGTCCCCTCCCACCTCGCTTCCATCGCCGGCGGGACGGTAGGCACCGGCCACGTCGAGGCCCGGTACAGGAAGCACGGCCGGGGGCAGGAAGGTCGTCTGCAGGGTGCGGGCCAGCTCCTTGGCCCGCACCTCGGAGGCCTCGGCGCGCTGGCGGGCGGCCAGCAGCTCCTGCTCGTAGGCACGCCGCTCAGTGGCATCGAACATGGCCGTGCGGATGACCACAGGGTTCCCTGCGGGATCGCGCTTGAGCACGGAGTTGATGAGCACCGGTAGGCGTGCGCCGGAACGACACACCACGTCGACCGCGATCTCGCGGACGTGGCCCTGGAGCCGCAGAAGCGGCGAGAAGTGCGTCTCGTAGAAGATCCGGTCGCCGGGCGCGAGGAGGTCCTGGAACCGGCGGTGGCCCAGGAGCGTCGTCCGGTCGTAGCCCGTCCACCCGAGGAACGTCTCGTTCACCTTGACGAAGGTGCCGTCGGGGAGCGTCGAGAGATACGCGCAGGGGGCGTTGTCGTACAGCTCGTCCGCGTCGTCCTCGACGAGTGCCGCGTAGAAGGGCTCGCGACGAGTGTCCGCCGGCGTCTCGACCACCCCTCCCTCGCCCGTCACCTCTCGTCGAGGAACTGCCGGATGGCCTCGATCGTCTCCTCCGGCGCACTGAGGTTCGGGCAGTGCCCGGCCGCCCGCAGGCGCACCAGGCGGCTTCCGGGAAGATGCTCGTGGACGTACACGCCCACTGCGTCCGGAGCGATCACGTCGTCCGAGCACTGCAGGACCAATGCCGGTACCCGGACTCGACCCAGGTCCCGACGGTTGTCGGAGAGAAAGGTCGCCCGTGCGAACCGCCGCTGGATCTCCGGATCGGTCCGGCAGAAGCTGGCCGTGAGCTCCGCGCCCAGCTCCGGCCGGTCGGGGTTGCCCATGATCACGGGCGCCATGGCGCTCGACCACCCGAGATAGTTGCTGTCGAGCGACGCCAGCAGGCCGCAGATGTCGTCCTCCGTGAACCCGCCCGCGTAGTTCGCGTCGTCGATGTAGCGGGGCGAGGGTCCCACCAGCACCAGGGCACCGAACACCTCGGGCGCTTCGGCCGCAGCCAGGACACCGATCATGGCGCTCACCGAGTGACCGACGAACACGACCTCCTTCAGGTACAGCGCTTCGCAGATCTCCAGCACGTCCGTGGCGTATCCGGCGAGGGTGGCGTAGCGATCCGCGTCGTACGAGGCGAGATCGGATGCCCCGGCGCCGACGTAGTCGAAGAGCACGATCCGGTACCGGTCAGCGAACGCGGGCGCCACCAGGCGCCACATGTTCTGGTCGCAGCCGAAACCGTGTGCAAACACCATCGGCGTGCCCTCAGGGTTGCCCCCGACGGTGACGTTGTTCCGGCGGAGAACGTCGACTGGCACGGGCTCAACACTACTGAGGCAGGCCTGTCTCCCCGAACGGCTCGTCCCGCGCATCCTCTACGTCGGTCGCCTGCCTCCCGTCACGACCCGACGGCAACGACGTTGCGGTTCACCCGGAACAGGTTGCCCGGGTCGTAGGTCGCCTTCACGGCCCGGAGGCGGTCGTAGTTCTTGCCGTATGCCGCTGCCGTCCTGGCCGCGTCGTCGTCCGCCACCTGGAAGTTGACGTAGTTCCCGGTGGAGAACTGCCGGATGCCCGCCCACGACTCCCGGGCCCACCCCACGTGGTCGTCGGCGCGGGGATCCCCCGGCGGCCAGGAGGCTGCGAACCCCGTCACGAACTTCGCGTCGCGGTTGCCCATCGCGCCATCGTCATCGTCGTGCTCGTTGAGGGCGCCGGCCAGGTGGAACATGATCGACTGCGACATCGGAGAGGTGACACCGAGCGCGTTCTCCCGAAACGTACGGAGGAACTCGTCCGACAGCTCGGGCACGAACTCGGTCTTCCAGTAGTAGTGCATCCCCTTGGGCTGCGTGGCGTCGAGCATCGCCTGCTGGGCCGCGTAGGGCTTCTCGACGATGAGATCGACGATCGGGTTGCCGAGCCCGCGGACGGCGGCGAGGTCCTCCACCGCAGTGTCGCCGGTGTGGCACACGACCATGCCGACGATGGGCTGGCCGTGCCACTCCGGCGGGAGGAACGGCGCCGGAGGCGCCTTGCGTATGTTCAACACGGCGGTGAGCTCACGGGGTGCCGACGACGTGACCTGGCGATAGACCCCGAGGACCTCCTCGGCTCGGTCGGCGCCCCACGCGATGAGCCCGCCGGTGATGGTGGGGCCCACTTCATAAAGCCGGAAGACGAAGCGGGTGACCACGCCCAGGTTCCCGCCACCACCGCGAAGGGCCCAGAACAGATCGGCGTTCTCCTCGCGATTGGCGACGCGGACCTGGCCGTCCGCGGTGACGATTTCGACCTCGTCGAGATTGTCGACCGTCCAGCCGAAGCGGCGCGTGAGGTACCCGAAGCCGCCGCCCAGGGTGAGCCCGGCCACGCCGGTCTCCGAGACGAACCCGAGCACGGCGGCCAAGCCGTGCTCCTGCGTCGCCCGGTCGACGTCTTTGAGGAGGCAACCAGCGCCGACGTCCACCTGCTTGGCCGAGACGTCGACGACGACGTCCCGCATCAGCGACATGTCGAGGTTGAGCCCGCCGGAGGCGAGCGACGTCCCCGCGATGTTGTGGCCCCCGCCCTTCACGGCGAGCAGCAGCGAGTGCTCCGCTGCGAACCGCACCACGGTGGCGACATCGGCCGCGGTGGTGGGACGGACGACGACGGCCGGCACGGTTGCGACCATGCCGTTCCAGATGAGCAGGGCCTCGTCCCAACCGGCCTCTCCCGCCTGGAGCACCGGCCCGTCGACGCCGGCAGCCAGATCGGCGAGCTGCTGCGCCGACACGGCGACCTGTCCGCCGTCGAGACCAGTGATCTCGATCGATCCCGTTCCCATGATGCCTGCTCCTCCCCGACCGCCGGCGGCCGGCGGTCCGCTGTGACCGCGCTCAGGCGGGACTGTAACCTCCCTCGCCGACCGGCCGACCTCGCCACGTCACGCCGACCGGTTCAGCGCGGATTGAACCGGGGCTCGAGACCGACCCCGACGAGCGTGAACCCGAGCAGGAGAAGGGTCAGGGCGAGCCCGGTCGGTACCAGCACCGACAGGGTCGCCGCGCTGCGGCTCAGATCGGCTCCCCAGCTCACGGCGATCGGATCGCCGAGCCCGAGGAACGCCAGCCCGGCTTCGATGGTGACGGCCGTGCCGGCCACGTAGACGAGATTGGCGCCGACGACTGGTCCGAGCGTCGGCACGATGTGGCGACGCATGAGATACGTCGGCCGTGCCCCGAATCCTCGAGCGATCTGCATGAAGCCGCGGCGCCGCAGGCTGAGCGTCTGACTGCGGATGATGCGAGCCGTCTGCGGCCACCCGATGACGCCGATCATGAGTATGGACACGGGAAGGCTCGGGCCGGCGAGGACGGCCACGACCATGAGCAAGGGGACCGTCGGGACGGCGAGGAACACGTCGACGAGGCGCATCAGGGCGACGTCGACGAGACCACCGCGCACAGCGGCGGCGAGTCCGACGGCCATGCCGATGACGAGGATCAGGCTCGTGGATCCGACGGCGACCGCCAGGGTGGTCCGAGCACCGATGACGAGTCGCGAGAGGTTGTCTGCACCGATGGCGTTGGTACCGAGCAGGTGCCGGCCCGACGGGCTCTCGAAGGCTTTCCCGCTGACGACGTGGGGGTCGTAGGGAGCGATCCACGGGCCGAGGACGCCGACCACGGCGAACGTTGCGAGGATGCTCATGCCGACCAGGAGCACCGGCGACCGCCGGAGGGAGGACGACGCTGTCATATGGCCGTCCGCGGGTCGACCCTGCGGTACGCGAGCTCGACGAGAAGGTTCGCGGTCACGACCGCGAACGTGAGGAACAGGAAGGCCCCTTGCGCCGCCGGGTAGTCACGCCGGCCGACCGCGTCGACCAGATACCTCCCGACCCCGGGGTTGGAGAAGATCCTCTCGACGAAGACGACACTCGTCATGGCCAGGCCGAATTGAAGGCCGACCACCGTGACGAACGGGAGGAGCGCGTTCCGGCCGGCGTGACCGTACTTCAGTCGGCGCTCGGCCAGCCCTTTGGCGCGAGCGCCGAACACGTAGTCGGAGCCGAGCTCACCGACCATCGCCGCACGGGTCACCAGGTACTGCAAGGTCAAGAATTGCGACGCCATCACCACCGCAGGAAGGACGAGGTGGCGCGCCACGTCCACGAGTCGTTGGATGCCGCCGTACTCACTGAAAGCCGTTGTGGCTCCCCCGTAGGGGAAGAGGTGGAAACGGACGGCCAACAACTGCAGCGCCAGCGTCCCCAATAGGAAGACCGGCACATTCTGAACCGAAAGGAAGAACGTCAGCAGCCCGCGGTCGACCGGTCGGCCTCGTCGCCATCCTGAATGGATGCCGAGGGGCGCACCGACGAGCACGGCGACGCCCATCGCCGTTGCGATGATCAGGAAGGACCAGCCGAGCCGCTGGCGCAGCTCCATTGCGACCGGCCGGTTCGAGAAGGTCGACGTGCCGAGGTCGCCGTGGACGGTGGCTCCCAGATAGTGCACGTACTGCTGTGGCAGCGGGTCGTCGAGGTCGTAGTAGCGCTGCAACTTCGCCCTCGTGGCGCCATCGGCGACATAGGTCGGGTCGCCTCTGGCCATGAGCGCATCGATCGGGTCGCCCGGCATCATCCGAGGCAGCCCGAAGTTGAGGCTCAGGAGAAGGAGGACGCTCGTGACGTAGTACGCGAACGGGGCCACGCGAAACCCGAGACTCCGCCGAGGCTGCGGTGGACCACGAAGAGCCGGGCTCGGCCGACGGCTCCATCCGCGACTGGACAGTCCGGCGGCAGGACCTTCGACATCCCCCCACATGTCGGTCTCCCTGCTTCAGCTGATGAAAAAAGCGTACCGTCGACCGCCACGGCGGATTCACACGGAATGGCCTACCGTCGGCGACGGTGCAGCTGAGAACCGTCGCCATGCCGGCACTCGAGCGCGTCCGTCGCATGCCGCCGTGGCGCGTCGACGCCGTTCTCGCCACGTTCCTCGTCCTCATGGGGCTGACGACGACCGGCCACCCGGGTGCGGCGAGCGAACCCCGCGACGGAGCCGCCGTTGCGCTCATCCTCGTCGCAACGGTCCCGTACTACGCCCGGCGTCTCGCGCCCCTCGCCGTGTTCGCCGTCTCCCAGACGGCGATCGCGCTCATCTTCGTCCTGGGCTATCCAGGCGGAGCGCTCCCGTTCGCACTTGCGTTCGGCACCTACTCGGTCGCTGCGTACCGGCCGCTGCACGAGGTCCTCCTCGCCGCTGCCCTCCAGCACGTCGCCCTGCTGGCCATGGTTCTCGCCGGAAGCCCCGACTTCGGCGTGCCCGAGTACGTGGCGAGCGTCCCCGCCTTCGGGGCGACGATGCTCGTCGGCTGGACGATGCAGTCCAGGCGGCTCCGCTACGAGGGCCTCGAGCGGGAGCAGGAGGAGGCCTCCCGGCGAGCCGCCGCTGACGAACGGCTTCGCATCGCCCAGGAACTGCACGACGTGGTCGCGCACTCCCTGGGCGTGATTGCCGTGCAGGCCGGCGTCGGCATGCATGTCTTCGACACCGACCCGGCGGAGGCCCGGCGGGCGCTCGAGCACATCTCGCGCACGAGTCGTTCCAGCCTCGGCGAGATTCGCCGGCTGCTGGGCCTGGTGCGCAGCGGCGAGGTCACCGCTACGTACGCGCCCACGCCGGGGCTGGTCGATCTCCCTCGGCTGGCAGCCGAGGTGTCGGAGACCGGGCTGATGGTCGACCTCGACGTCGGCGACGACACGGGCGACGTTCCTCCCGGCGTCGAGTTGGCCGCCTACCGCATCGTGCAGGAGGCGCTCACCAACGCGGTGCGCCATGCCGGCGCCCACCGGGCCGTGGTGCGCCTCGATGCGAGTGGCGGCACCCTGCGGGTCCGCGTCTCCGACGACGGCTCCGGGCAGACGGGCTCGACCCAGTCCGGGAGTGGCCACGGCCTGGTCGGCATGCGGGAGCGGGTGGCGGTGTACGGCGGATCCCTGGACGTTGGGCCTGCGCCCGGAGGCGGCTTTCAGGTGGAGGCGACCATCCCGTACGACGCCGACCCCGCTCCGTGACGCAGCGGTACCGTGACGGCATGGCGACCCTCGACGACGTGGCCGTGATCGCATCGTCGCTGAGCGAGGTGATCGAGGGCGAGCGGCACGGCAACCGGACCTGGTCCGTCGCCGGAAAGGGCTTCATCTGGGAGCGGTCGTTCAGCAAGGCGGACATCAGACGGTTCGGGCCGGCGACGCCGCCCGGTGGACCGATACTCGCGGCCCGAGTCGAGGACCTGGTCGAGAAGGAGGCGATCCTGGCCGCCGGCCACGACGGCTTCTTCACCATCCCGCACTTCGACGGATTCCCCGCTGTCCTCATCCAGCTGGAAAGGGTCGGGCGAGCGGCGCTGCACGACGCCATCGTCGATGCGTGGCTCTCCTGCGCGCCCGCCCGGCTGACCAAGGACTTCGTCGAGCGCTGAGGCGCCGAGGACCAAACGGGTTCAGAACGGCTGGCGGAGGATCTCCCACAGGTACTCGTATGCACGGGAGTGGACGGGGCGCGCCTTCCACCGCTCCAGGTCGTACTCCTGCGCCGACTCGAGGTCGTCGAGGAAGTTCCCGGCGAGCTCGCCCGCCACCCCGGCGTCGTGGATGGACACGTTCAGCTCACCGTCGAGCGGAGCTTCGGCCGGGGCAGGGGCGCCCCCCTGTCGTCGACGAACACGTCGAGCACGGTGTACTGCTCGGGGTGGGCGGGCCCGGTGACGAAGGCATGGTTCGTGAGCAGCATCGAGCCCTTGCCGTCGAAGGCGATGTTCGCCGGTGAGTCGTAGGGCGAGATGGGATTGCTCCCGTTCGACAGGCGGCCGACCTCGGCGCCCGTCTCGTCGAGGATCGACACGCCCGAGGCGAAGGGCGTGGCGATGGCGACCTACAGGAGCCCGTCCTCCCCGAAGGCGAAGCCGTCGGGCAGGTCGCCACCGGTGTACTCGTGGAACGCCGTCAGGTCGCCGGCCGAGGGGCTGGCCACCAGAGGAAGCCGATAGATCCACCCGCGACCCGCCAGGTCGCTGGTGACGCTGACGTACGCCGCCGTGCCGTCGGGGCTCACCTTGAAGCCGTTCACCCCCACGAACGTGGTGGCCAGCCGAACGTCCTGGAACCAGATCTCGGGGGTTCCACCTCCGGGAGGCACCCGCCAGATGGTGGCCTGCAGGGAGTCCGTGACATAGGCGTTGCCCGCGTCGTCGAAGGCGACGTCGTTCGGAAGTGCCGGCGCATCGAATGGCATCGGCGCGCACGGGGCGCCCGCGGCGACCGCCGAGCAGGTCGGCAGATCGGGGAACGGCGAGGAGTACTGCTCCTGGGTCCCGTTGTGCAGGATGCGGAACATGCCGATCTGGACGTTAAGCACGTAGACGCGACCGATCCGGTCGACGGCCACACCGGAGTTGGCGTGCTCGAGGCCGAGGTTCTCGTTCTGGGTCGTCCACGATCGGGCCAAGGCACCGGTGGAGGCGTTGAACGCCCACACGTGCGACGGGCCTGTACCGGCCGTGCCGAAGGCCGCTGGCCGGCCACGTACACCTTGTTCGCCCACACGGCGATGCCCTCGGGCAACCCGGGGGGAGGCACGTGGGCGAGCGTCCTGGCATCGCCTTACGGCCGCTTTTGGGCACCGGCCGGCGCCGGCGCAAGCACCACCGCGAGCAGGCTGAGCCCGATCATCCAACGGAGGGTGGTACCGAGCCGGGTCGTTTGGTACATGCCGTCCTCCCCACTCCGCGGCGCAGACGCCGGCGCCGCGATCTGGGCATGATGCCACTCCGCAGGACGCGGCGCTCGGGTCGACCGTTCGGTCGTGCCACGCCGAGCGGGCGGGAAACGCTCGTCCTGGCCATGCGACTGTGGGCCGGTGCCCGAGCGGACGCTGCTCAGCGGGGGGTGGCTGGTCACGATGGCGGGGGGCGCGGAGGTGGTCCGCGTAGACCTGCTGATCGAAGGTGACCGGATCGAGGCGGTGGGACGAGTCGAGGGTCTGTCGGACGACCACGTGGTCGACGCTCGCGACCGGATCGTGTTGCCCGGACTCCTGGACACCCACCGACACCTGTGGCAATCAGCGCTGCGGGGCGAGACCCTCGGCGAGTCGATCTCCCGGCCCGGCAGTCGCTCGCCACCCCCCAAGGTCGGGGCGGATCCTCGCCCTCAGACGAGGCCTTCCAGGATCACGGCGACGTCGGCCGGTGGCGGCATCGTCTGGATCGACGACGCCACGCGCTTCGCAGCCTCGCGGTACTCGGCTTGGCGCAGCACCGTCGCCACGGCCGCACCGATAGCGGCAGGTGTGACCGAATCCGGCGCGATGGCGAGGCCCGCCCCCGATGCTGCGACGGCGTCGGCGTTGAGGAACTGGTCGGCGCCCTGGGGCAGGCACACCTGAGGAACGCCGAGCGAGAGCGCTCCGAGGACCGTGCCGGATCCGCCGTGGGACACGACAGTGTCGCAATACGGCAGGACCCCCGTCTGCGGGACGTATCGCTCGACGCGTACGTGTTCGGGTTGGTCGCCGAGGACGGCTGGGTCGGCGGCCGGCCCGACGGTCGCCAGCACGCGCACCGGCAGCTCGCGGACGCCCTCGACGGCGCGCCGCAGCGGCTCGGGGTCGTTGAAGACGGTCCCCATCGTGACGTACACCAGCGGAGCACCCGGCGGCGTCCCCGGAAGGGGTAGGGACGACTCCTCCGACGTCCTGACGTCGTCGGTGACCGGTCGCATCAGCTGTCGACGAGGGACGTGCCCGCCCGCCTCGACTTGCAGCTCCGTCGGGTAGATGTCGATGTACAACCAGTCGTACGCGCCGCCGTATGGCCGCGGCTCCAGACCCCGCGCCGACCACAGCGGTGCCACTTCTTCTCCTGCGCTCGCCACCCGGACCTCGGGCAGCAAGGCGCCGAATCCCTTGGTCACGCTCGGAACGCCGAGCATCGCAGCGACGATGTGACCGGCGAAGTCTGCGGCGTCTGCGACCACCAGCTGCGGGCGCCACTCCTGGCGGACGGACTCGAGCCCCTCCAGCATCGGGGGCGTCGCCATGGCTCCGAACAGCTTCCCGAAGATCGCCTCCGGCCGGTCCCTCGGAGACAGTTCCGCGAGCTCGGGGTAGCGGCGCAGCACTTCCTGCGGATTGATGGGACCGCGCCCTTCGATCGGGATGACCCCGAGCGAATGGCGGGCGACGTGGGGCGCCGCCTCCGCCGGCACCGCCCAACGCACCTCGTGGCCCCGGGAGGCCAACGCGCGAGCCAGAGGCACCATCGGGTGGATGTGGCCCAGTCCGGCCGGAGTCGTCACCAGCACCCGCATCGGCGCAAACCTAGGCCAGAACCCTCGCCGGACGCCCTGGCATACTGGTCCAATCCACGTATTCGGACACTTTTTCGCCTGGGGGCCCTCTACGCCCCTCGGCGGGGCCACCAGCTCCGGCGGCGTACGCCTGCAGATGTACGCGAATGCCGCGATGTGGACCGGGGACTGACGACACCAGTGGCGCCGAGGCGCACGCTCATCGCATGACCAGCACAGCCGCACAGCCAAGGACCCTTCCGCCGGCGCGGATCGTCGCCCTCGTCCTCATCGCAGTCGTCATGGTGGGGCTCACCTACATCCGAGTGGGGTCGGCGTCCCACCGGGTCTCGGTCCCGGCCGGCGCCAAGGCCGGCGAACTCGACCTGAAGCCCTGCACGTACGGCACCGAGGATGGCACCGCTCCCGCGGACTGCGGCACCCTGATCGTGCCCGAGAACCGCTCGAACCCGCGGTCCCGGCTGGTCGCCCTTCCCGTGACCCGCATCCGCTCCCGCTCGGACCACCCGAAGGAGCCCGTGTTCCGCCTGGAGGGCGGCCCCGGGATCACCAACATGGAGTTCACCAAGGCGAGCCGCTTCCTCGGCGACCGGGACGTGGTCCTCGTGGGATACCGGGGTGTCGACGGGTCATCGGTGCTCGACTGCCCCGAGGTCTCCTCGGCCCTCAAACGGTCGACGGACCGGTTGTCCGACTCGTCCTTCCGGGCCTTCGCCGGCGGATTCCGATCCTGCGCCGAGCGGCTGACCGGCCAGGGCGTCGATCTCGCCGGCTACAGCCAGACCCAGCAGGTCGAGGACATGGAGGCGGCCCGGGTGGCCCTCGGCTACGACAAGGTCGACCTGCTGAGCGAGAGCGCCGGCACCCGCACGGCCATGATCTATGCGTGGCGGCATCCGGAGCAGATTCATCGCTCGGTGATGATCGGCGTGAATCCGCCGGGCCACTACGTGTGGGATCCGGCGGTGACCGACCGCCAGCTCCGGCGCTACGCAGAGCTGTGCGCCAAGGACGACAGTTGCAGCCGTCGGACCAACGACCTCGTGGCGTCTTTCAGGAGGACGGAGACCGACCTGCCTGATCGATGGGGAATCCTTCCCATCAACAAGGCCAATGCGCGCATCGGCTCGTTCCTCGGGTTGTTCGAGACGGCGTCCGAGATGGCTCCTCTCACCGGCCCCATGGTGGTCGACACATGGCTCTCGGCAGCCGCAGGTGACCCCAGCGGGCTCTGGCTCCTCTCGGCGTTCGGCGACTTCGTGTTCCCCCACATGTTCACCTGGGGCGAGTTCGCGGCCGTCGGCGTCCAGGACGCGGGCGCCGCTCGCAGCTACTTCTCGGCCGGCGGTGACCCGGGATCGATTCTCGGGAACCCCGCCACCGCCTTCCTCTGGGCGGGCGGGCGTCTGCCCGACGCCTGGCCGGCCAACGCCGACGACACGCAGTACGGCCAAGTCCGGCCGTCCTCCGTGGAGACGCTGCTCATCGGCGGCGAGCTCGACTTCTCCACCCCGCCCGAGGTGGCGGCGAGGGAGTTGCTGCCCTTCCTGCCCAACGGCCATCAGGTCGTGATCCCCGGGCTCGGGCACTCGGGGTCGTTCTACAACGACCAGCCCGATGCGGGTACCCGCCTGATCAACACCTTCCTGGACAGCGGACAGGTCGACCAGTCGCTCTACCAGCCGGCGACGGTGGATTTCACGCCCGGCGCACACCACGCCAGCCTGGCCAAAACAGTGGCCGGCATCATGGCCGGCATGGCCGTGCTGACGATTCTGACCCTGCTGGCGCTGGCCCTCCGGGTTCGCCGGCGGGGGCAGCTCGGACCCGTGGCGAGCGCGCTGGTGCGATCGATCCTCGTGATCTTCCTCGGCCTCGGAGGCTGGTTCCTCGGCACGCTCGTCGTCCTCGCGACGATGCCCGGCGTCTCGCTCGACAACCAGCTCCTCGCCGTGGTGAGCGTGAGCGTACCCGTCGCCCTGGCGATCTCTCTGGCCTGGGTGCACCGGGACCGGTCGGCAGGAGCGAAGCTCGGCGGCGTGGCCGCGGTCGCCGGTGGCTCGGTGGTCGGCGCCTGGCTGGGGTTCCACGCCGCGACCGAGCTGTTCGCCCTCGTCACCGCCATCGCCGGCGCCATCGCCACGGCCAACCTGGCCGTGATCCTGTTCGAAGTGCGGCAGGCATCGCGCGGTCGTTCGATCGCCCCCGCACCCCGCGACAGCTCCACGCTGGCCGCCGGCGCGCGGGACGATGCTCAGCTCGTGTCGTCCCGCTGAGCTTCGCCGGTGCGGGGGAACGACATGCCCGGGGTCGAGGGTGCCGCGGCCCGGCAGCGTGGCCGGTACGGCATCGACGCGCCGTCCGTCGCCCTCGGGCTGTCCCTCGGCGCGACCGGCCTGGCAGGAGCGGGTCTGGCCTTGGGCGCCCCGACCATGATCCTGGGTAGCCTGGTGATGGCGGCCAGCGTGGCCTCCTTCGTATTCACCACTCGCGTCGGCAAGTTCCAGCTGTGGCGGGCGCTGCTCGCCGGTCTTCCTCTCGACGGTGACGAACGCGTGCTCGACCTGGGGTGCGGCCGGGGAGCAGTGCTGACCATGGTTGCGCAGCTCGTGCCCAGCGGGCGGGCCGTCGGGGTCGACCTCTGGAGGTCGGCCGACCAGTCGGGCAACACTAAGGGGGCGGCGCGGCGCAACGCCGAGCGCGAGAGGGTCGCCGAGCGCGTCGACCTGCACACGGCCGACATGCGGAAGCTCCCCTTTGAGGACGAATGCTTCGACGTGGTGGTATCGAGCCTGGCCCTGCACAATCTGGCCGACCGTGAAGACCGCCGCGCTGCGCTCGCCGAAGCCAGTCGAGTCCTCCACTCCGACGGCCGCCTGCTCATCGCCGACATCAAGGCGGTCGGCGAATATGCGGCGGGGCTCCGAGAGCTCGGGATGGTCGACGTCACGACCCGCCGGCTCGGGTGGCGGGGGTGGTACGGGGGGCCATGGATGGCCATGTCCGCAGTGACCGCACGCAAGGCATAGCGCCGCTGTTCCGCGCTGCGCGCCAGCGATGCCAGGTGACGTCGCCGTGCGATGAGTTTGGCGGCGCGCCGTCGTCCAACTGATCTTCGTCTCCGCAAGGGGGCGCCGGGCTGCAGCAGGAGGAGCACACCATGAACCGGATGGCACGCCGGATGTTCGAGCTGGTCGAACCGATCGGTGTCATCCCCTATGCGGCCGACGAACCCAACGAGGCGATGTTCGCCTTGGGCTTCACCAACTACTGGGACACGTACTTCGCCGGGCGGGCGGCGCCCCTGGGCCTCGTCCCGGCGGAGGTGGTGGACGCGCTCTTCTTCAACTTCGCTCCGGGCGAGGTGGCCCGCCACATCCCGAAGGTGTGGCGCACCACCACGCCCGAGGCGGCCATCGCCGCCCGCCAGGCCGGCTGTGTGAAGGCGTTGCGGCGGATACTCGGCGATCACGTCGACACTCCCGCCTTCGCGCGCGCCGCCGACCTGCTGCTCGAGGCGGCGACCAGCGCGCCGTTCGAGGGCCGGCCGATGTATGCCGCGCTACGCGCCATCCCGGCCCCGGATGACGTGGTGGCCCGCCTCTTCCACGCAGCGTCCCTACTGCGCGAGCACCGCGGCGACGGGCACATCGCGGCCTTGATGGTCGAAGGCGTGGGCCGCCTCGAAGCGCACGTGCTGTCCGCCCTCGACGTGGGCATGCCGGCGGAGAAGTTCGGCCGCATCCACCACCTCCCGGCCGCACAGCTCGCCGCCGTGATCGACGGGCTGCGTGTCCGGGGCCTGATTGCGGGCGACGGGTGGCTCAGCGATCAGGGTCGCGCCGTCAAAAGACGGGTCGAAGAGCACACGGACGACCTGGCGGCGAAGCCCTACGAGGTCCTCGAGCCAGGCGAGCTGGCCGAGCTCATGGACGCCCTCGAACCGCTCGCCACCCTGCTGCTCGCCGCCCAGGACTGGTAGGAGGTCGCCGCGACTGCTCTGTCGGCGTCGGCGAGAACGCCGGCGTGGCTGATCAGAAGATGGCGATGGGGTTGACAGGCGAGCCCGTACCTCCGCCGATCTGCAGCGGGGCGACGACGAACAAGAACTCCCAGCGGTTGCGCTCGGCGCAGGCATCAGCCAGCAGGTCGAGGCGCAGGTTGTCGAGCAGGTGGATGCCCATGCCGACGATGGCGCACATGTGGATCGCGATCGGCCACTCCGGGTCCGGTCCAGGCATGACGTCCGAGACACCGTCGCATCCCAGGACCGATGGGTCCTTGTCGTACAGCCACCTGGCGCACTCCGGGTGGAGCCCCGCAAGACCGTCGGTGTAGGTGTTCCACGGGCCGTGGGCCTCGCGTCGGCGATCACGGCCGGTGTGGACGAGGACGATGTCGCCCTGTTCGAGATACACGCCCGTGGCGTCGAGCTCCTCCGGGGTGATGGCGTCGCCGGGCTCGAGCCAGCTGACCCCGCGCAGCTGCGGGATGTCCAGCAGCACGCCCCGGCCGACGATCCCGGTCTCGGCGACTTCGATCGAGCTTCGGCGCGCCCCGACGCTCGTGACCTCCGTGGCCGGCGCGCCGTTGTACATCCGTCCGTCGACGAAGACGTGGCAGAGGGCGTCGATGTGGCTGACGTTGTTGCCGTGGCAGGCCACGCCGACGAAGTCCCCACACCACTGCGGGCCCGTCTCGCCCGCGGCGACGTCGCCGGCGTGGATCATGTGATGGAGCGCCGGCGTGGGGTTGTCGATGGCCGGCGCGGTCGCCAGCCGTCGCCCGCACGGGACGATGGCCCCGTCCGCAACGAGACCCGCGGCGTTCGCCACACGCTCCGGCGTCAGAAGGTTGAGCGCTCCGCGGTCGTCGGCGTCACCCCAACGACCCCACCGCTTGGTGGCCGCGAACAACTCGGTGCTCATGACGTCGTCCGTCCGAGGCGGTTGTCCACATCGCGACCGTACGCGACCGCGTCAGGCGAAGAACGAGGCGAGTGTCGCGACGAGGACCGCATTGAACTGGTCGGGATCCTCGAGCATCGAGAAGTGGCCCACCCCAGTGAGGATGATCGGCTCGACGCCGTGGCGCCGGAGGGACTCGACGTCGGTCGGCGACACGTCCGGGTTGATGGCGACGACTGGCGCCGAGAGCTCGGCGAGGGCGGCAATGAGCGGTGGGTGGCGGTTGAGGGCGTAGCCGATGGATCCGAGCGCCGCCTCTTGTGGCGCTGCGACCATGGTTCGGGCGACGGAATCGACCAGCGCCGGGTCGGCACCCTCCCGAAACAGGCTGCGGGCGAACCGGTCGACCGCGGCGCCGAAGTCGGCGCGGAAGGGCGCGACGAACCCGGCGACGTCCTCAGCCGAAGACGTCGGCTCGTCGCCGAGCGAGCGGAGCGTGTCGACCCACACCAATCCCTGGACCCGGTCGCCCAGCACGCGCGCTGCGAACACGATGGCGTCGCCACCCATCGAGTGCCCCACGAGTGCGACGTCTCGGGCGCCGACTGCCTCGACGACGGCGACGACGTCGTCGCCGAAGGCGGGAAGGGTCCAGTCGCCCCGCCCGGTACCCGACGCACCGTGGCCACCAAGGTCCACGGTGATGACGCGGTAGCTCTCGGTGAGGACGTCGACCTGCCGGCTCCAGAAGGTGCGGTTGCCCGCCCACCCGTGGACGAGGACCACGGTGGGTGCATCGCCGTCGGTGCGGCCGTGGCTCTCGAACGCGATCTCGACGCCGTCGCCGCTCCGCACCATCGCGGGCAGCATCGCACACGCCATGCTCCCACCCAGCCCACGACGTCGAGCTCTTGTCCCTCCTGCGGCACATGTGCCTGCCGCACATCCGCCCGGCCGACGGTCGGCGCGGCGTCCGGTGGCATGATGCGTGACGTCGGGACCGTCACGGGGAGAGGAGCACGTTCATGATCTTCGGCGCGCACGTGATCGTGTACAGCGAGGACGCGGCGGCCGATCGAGCCTTCTTCCGGGACGTGCTCGGTTTCCCCTCGGTGGACGCCGGTCACGACTGGCTCATCTTTGCGCTGCCTCCGGCGGAGCTGGCCGTCCATCCGGCCGACGGGAAAGCCCCCGGCGAGCTCTATCTCATGTGCGACGATCTCAGCGCGGAGCTGCGGACACTCGAGAACAAGGGCGTCAAGTGTTCCGACGTCGAAGAAGCGCGCTGGGGCTCGGTGACCAGAGTCCACCTTCCCGGAGGAGGACGGGTCGGCCTCTACGAGCCGAAGCATCCCTCGCCGTCGGGCGTCGCCCCCGCCTGACCCGCTGACCGGCGGATCGAGCGGACCTCCGCCCTTGCATCCCTGGTCTGACGTCGGTTGCCTTGGCACGGAAGTACAAGAAGTACGTTGACTCGGGTCGTCGCCTGAGCTATGCAGAACGTCCGATGCCGTCCCTCTCGTCGATACGCACATGAGCGCCATCTCGCCCCTCCAAGCGATCGAGCGCGCCGTGCAGGAACGGGCCAAGGAGGTGTCGCTCGACATGGGCTCGCCCGACGCCGCCCGCCGGCTGCGGACGCTGGTCGACGAGGAGGTCGCCCGCTGGTCGGACGACTTCAAGCGGGGCCTGCGCAGCTTCGACATCGCCGACCGCGAGTTGGTGGCCGAGCGGGCCTTCCGCAACGTGGCCGGATACGGGCCGTTGGAACCACTGCTCGAGGACGACGACGTCTGGGAGATCATGGTCAACGGGCCGGACGCCATCTTCGTCAAGCGCCACACCGGATCGAGCGGCTACCACGACGAGGTCTTTCACGACGACGACCACGTCGTGCGCACCCTCACCAAGATCCTCGACGACGCGTCCGGCTCGCATCGCAAGCTCGATCCCGCCGAAGGCCTCCAGGACGCCCAGCTCGACACGGGGGCGCGCATCCACATCGTCCACGGCGACGTCGGGCGGGACGGCCACGTGCTGGTCAACATCCGCAAGTTCACCGGAGTCGCGTTCAGGAGCCTGGGCGAGCTTGTCGAGCGGGACATGCTGGACGACGAGGTCGCCGCGTTCCTGCGAGCGTGCGTGCGGGCCCGGCTGTCGATGGTCGTGGCGGGAGCCCCGGGATCCGGCAAGACCACGCTCCTCTCGTGCTGCGCGGCCGAGCTCGACCCGACGCTCCGGATCGTGATCGCCGAGGAGGTCTTCGAGGCCGACATCCCGCTTCCAAACGTGGCGAGCATGCAGACCCGGCCGCCCCGTACCGATCGCAAGGAGATCGACCTCCGCCGGCTGGTGGCCGGATTCCTGCGCATGGCGCCCGACATCGCCATCGTCGGTGAGGTGTGCGACAGGGAGGGACTACCCCGAGTTTGTTACCGACGGTGTAGCCCGCTGACCAGGGCAAACGCGCTCCGACTGGCGGCCTGACACCCTACGCGACCACCGCTAGGGCGGCGAGCGGAGCCGAGTAGCTGGACGGGACAGGGTTGGGGGTCACCGCCAGGGAGCGGCTGCGAGTTGCTGCCGCCTGCGAGCACCCGGCCCCGGTTCTGGCGAAGCATGTGAGACATTCCCAAGTCGCACGGCCAGGACTGGGTGGGCGCGCCAGGCGCTGCCGCCTGCCTGGGCGTCACCCTTCGCACCCTGTACCGCATGATCGATCACGATGGGCTGCCGGCCTACCGGGTCGGCAGGGTGATCCAGCGCCGGTGGAACGCCATCGAGGCCTTCGTGGAGTCCCCGGCGCATCGCACCGGGTTCGCTCATCGACGAGCGCAGCACCCGACTCTGACGTTCGGAGTTGTCGTAGGTCACTCCGCCCGCAGGATCTCGGCCGGGTGCATGCGTGCCGCTACCCGTGCCGGAACAGCGGCAATGAGGCAGGCGAGCACCAGCCAAAAGGGGACCAGCGCACCGAGCAATGGCGTGGTGACAGGTTCGACGAGAGCCCCGGTGCTTCCTGCGGCCTGTCTCCAGATCCATCGGCCGACGACAAGACCGGTCGGAACTCCCGTGGCCAGCCCGATCGCCGTCGTGGCCGAGGCCTGCCACCGGATGGTGGCGCCGACCTGACGGCGGACGAACCCGAGCGTCCGGAGAACGGCCAAGTCTCGGCGCCCGGCCCGGACGCACACCATGAGGGCGTGGGCCAGGGCGGCGGTGGCCAGGGCGGCGAGGAAGGCAGCCAGCAACCAGGGTGCCGATTCGACCAGGTGGAGGTTCTTGAT
>DATAIT010000097.1 GCA_036262515.1 Acidimicrobiales bacterium
GTCCGCAACATCAAGATCGACCTCGACAACGTCTTGGCCCAGGTGGGCGGCGGCGGCACCGGGGGTCACACCAACGCCAACGGCAAGACCATCTCCGGTCACGCCAACTCCATCGACTGCTCGGTCGCCATTCTCAACAGCCAGGGCTGCGAGCGGTAGTAGACGCAGAACGCAGTGTCGGGCAGGTGCCTCCTCGGCGGCGGACGAGGCACCTGCCCGATCGGCGCGTCCGGGCCCCCGTTGCCGCAGTAGTCGCCGCGGCCGTTACGATCTCCCACCCGGAGTGTTGCGGGGGATTGGTGCAGCAGCAAGCAACGAGGGAGACGTCCGTGATCGCCGTGCTCAATGCGTCCCGTGGCGCCGCCGGCCGGCCTCGAAGCCATCTCGGACACCGATGACGGCCAGCCCGCCCCGGCGCCAGCGCCGCCCCGACCCGTTCAAGACGCTCGGCATCCCACCGACGTCGACCGCGGCCGAGATCACCACGGCCTTCCGCACCCTGGCCAAGAGGTACCACCCGGACAAGTACCAGGAGAAGCCAGAGAAGGTACGGCGGGCGGCCGAGGCCCGCATGGCGGAACTGAACGAGGCGTACAAGCTGGCCCGGGAACGGGCGGGCCGGGGCGTCCAGGAGGACATCTACGGGACCCGGCAGCGGTCCCGGGCCACGCCGTGGGAGGGCTCCGACGTCGGCTCCTACGCACGCACCGCCCGGCGCACCGAGAGCTCGGCGGCCCGGGCCGCCCGCATGGCCGCCTCACGCGATCAGGCCGAACGGGCGGCTCGGGAGCACGAGACCCAGGCGAGGGTCTTCCAGCGACTGCGCATGACGGCACGGAAGGAGGCCCGGTACGGCGACGCCGTCGCCCGCTCACGGGCCCGGCTGGTCACCAAGATCCCGAGCACGATGGCGGGAGCCGGGCAGGCGGTGCACACCAACGAGCTTCCCTGCCGCAACTGCCGCACGATTCAGCGGCTGCCCGCCGGATGGCACGAGCGACTGGTCGACACCGCGTACTTCTGCTCGACGTGCGACCAGGTGCTGCTGTGCCGCTGACGACCGGCGGCCCGGAGGCGCTCAGCCCGTCGTCGACGTCGTGGACGACGGTTCGGGCGCCGGGGTGTCGGAGGTGCTCTTGAAGGTGCTGGCCACGGCGCTGAAGATGCGCCCGAGCCGGTTGAGCTCCTCGGGTGGGCGGGTCACGAAGACGATCGTGTAGAGCTTGTGTGGTCCCACCACGAAGTACTGCACGGCCACCCCGGGATCGGGGCTGTCGGCGTCGACCGGCGTGTTGAAGATGTAGACGACGGCGGGTAGGCCGTTGAGGTCGAACTCCCGCGGCTGTTCCACGAGGGACGAGTCGGCCATCACCTGCTGGATCACGTCGGGCGCGGTGGACGACTCGATGTTGCGGACGGTCACCTGGGCCGCGCTCTCCGCACCGGCCCGGAGCACGAGCCGCTCGGCGCTCTGCGTGGGCAGCTTCTGCCAATCCTTGGGGTGCTTGATGGTGAAGCCGGCGGCATCGTCGGTGAACGTGGCCCAGGACGACGTGTCGACAGGCTTCGTGTCGACGGCTGTGGTGGAGGTGGACGAGGGCTCGTCCTGCGAGTCGCCGCCACCCTTCTTGCCGAGGAGGTAGGCGACGACGACCACGGCCAGGAAGACGGCGACCACCAAGACCATCTTCCACGCCTGGCCCTTGGGTGAACCGCTCGGCTCGGTCTCGGAGCCGGGCGCGACGGGATCGGACGGGGGCACCGTCGGCACAGGCGGCGCCGGCGGGACGGCCCCGTCGCCCTCGCCGGCGAGCGGCGGTGACGCGACGGGGGTGGCGGGCGATTCCGGAGGGATGTGCGACGTGGCGTCCGGCGCCGACACCAGCGGCCCGCCGGTCAACGGGGATGTGGGCGCCGGCTCCTCTGGCTCGGAGAGGTCGATGGCCGGGACGGCCGGCGGCGTGTCGAGGGCGCCGCTGGCGCCACCTTCGTCCGCGTCGGGATCGGGCGGCTGGTCAGGCACTGGCGGTCACCCCATCACGCTACCTTGCCCCGCGCGCGCCGGACCGGCCGGCCCGTGGCACCATGTCCGCACCGCCTGCGGGCCGGCTTCCAGAAATTGTTCGAACATGTGCGTTGACCACCTAGCTGTCGAAAGACTATTGTGGCGCAGCACCCAAAACGAAGGGGGTCCGAATGATTGCCGCAGATGCCGTGCTCACGGGCTGGTACATCGGCTTCGTGATCGCACTGGTGGTCATCACCGTGGTGGTGATCCTGGCCGGCATGATCCTCGGGTTGGCGCGGCGCATCGCCGTCCAGGCCGAGGCCATCACGATCAGTCTCGACGAGGGGCGGCTCAACACGCTGCCGCTGTGGGAGGTCGACAAGGTGAACGAGGAGCTGCGCCTCATCGTCCGCAACGCCGAGCAGGCTCGAGCGGTCCTCGGAGGTGGCAACTGATGTTCGCACTGCAATCGGAGCACATCACGTTCTGGTGGATCACCCTCGGCATGGGCGCCGTCGTGATCACCGCCGTCATCGTGCTGCTGTCGTTGCTCGTCAGCTTCGTGGACGACATCGACCGCAACCTGAAGGACGTGTGGGACACCGCCACCCGGCTCGCCGCCAACACCGCCACCACCTGGATGCTCGGCCAGACCGTTGCCCGCACCGCTGAGCTCGGTGCCGAGGTCGATCGTCACGCCGAGCTGCTCGCCGCCAAGGGGGGCGGACGCCGATGACACTCCGCATCTTCTGCACCGTCGTCGAGATTCTCCTGTTCGTCGCCGTGCTCGGGTTCTTCCTCAACCGGATCACCCAGCAGCTCGTGAGCGTCAACAAGACGCTGGCGAAGATCACCTTTGGTGTGCGCGCCGTCGAGACCCAGTGCCACGCCATCGGGCCTGCCGCCGACCGGATCAATGCCAACCTGCAGTCCGTCGCTGCGGGTCTGGAAGACGCGGCGGCACGGACCGAGCGACTCGCTCGCTAGCGAAACGGCTTCATACGACGCAATGACCGACGGGCTCCTGCCTCCCTACGGGGAGCCCGTCGGCGACCGGGTCGAGGACGCCCGGGTCTTCGAGGTGTTCATCCGGGACGAACCCGTCCTCGTGCATTCGCCGTTGCTGCACCTCGAGGGCGCCACGCTGGTGGCCGGGGGCGACGTGGCCATCGCCATGCGCATCGCCCCGCGCACGTTCCTGCTCCGATGCGATCTCCCGCCTGACGCCGAGCCGGCCAGCCGGGCGGCCAAGCTGGCCCTCGGAGCGGCCGGCTGCAGCTGCCTCGACGAGGAGAGCCCGCTGGCCACCGCGGTCGCCATCCAGGTCCTCGGCCTCCGTACCGCGACCTGGGACCTGTGGGGGTCCGACATCGACGAGGCCTTCGCCGAGCTCCGGGCCGCGGCGGCGGGCGAATGGGACGACCTGTTTCCCCAGGGTCCGCCCTCGGTCCCCGGGCCGGGCCCCCTCGACTGACGCCTCAGGCGGTGGACGGGACGTCCCTGCCGGCCGGCGCCGGCGGCACGGGCCGGCCGGCGCCGCCGGCCGTGGTGTTCGACGTCGACGGGACGCTGGTCGACAGCGAGCGCCATGGGCACCGGGTGGCGTTCAACCTCGCCTTCGAGGAGTTCGGGCTGCCGTACCGGTGGGACGAGGAGGAGTACGGCGACCTCCTGCGGGTCACCGGCGGGCGCCGCCGTATCGAGGGTTACCTGGCCGACCACGGCGTGGGTGAGGACCGGGCCGCGCTGGCCGCTGCGCTGCACGAGCGCAAGACGGCGATCATGACCACGCTCATCGAGGAGGGCAGGATCGAAGCCCGCCCGGGTGCCGTCCGCCTCCTGGGCGAGCTCACCGGTGCGGGCTCCCGGCTGGCCGTGGCCACCACCGGCAGCCGGAGCTGGGTCGAGCCGGTGCTGGCCCGCTCCACGCCCCTGGCCGCCTTCGACGTGATCGTCACCGGCGACGACGTGGAGTCGCGCAAGCCCGATCCGGAGGCGTTCGTCCGGGCCGTCGCGCTGCTCGGCCTTCCCGCCGAGGAGATCGTGGCGGTCGAGGACTCGGCGGAGGGGCTGGCGTCGGCGCGGGGCGCCGGCCTGCGCTGTGCCGTCGTCGTGAACGGCTACACCGAGGGCCACGACCTGGCCGGCGCCGACCTCGTGCTCGACGGGTTCGGGGAGCCGGGGCACCCGGCCCGAGTGGTGGCCGACCCCCGCGGCACGGGCTGCGACGGGGTCCTCGACGCCGCCACGCTCGGCCGGCTGCTGTAGCACGGCGGCGCGGCGGCGCGACCTCCGGATCGAGACCGTCCGGGGGTACCGGCGTCGTTCTCGAAGTGCCGCCAGGCGCGATACTTCCCCTCGACGACGGAGCACGAGTGGGCGCACGCCGCCGGTGTGCGTGACGGGGAAGGACGGCGTGCCGGACGAGCTGTTCGCAGTCACCACCCGGTCCCGCCTGAAAGGGCCGTGGCTGTTCCCGGCGATGATGCTCGCCTCGCTGCGCGTCCGTCGCCAGCTGGCGACGACCGGCACGGTCGTGCGCTGGGCCAGCATCGTGGCCGGGCCCTCGGAGTTCTGGACGATCACGGTGTGGCGGAGCCGCCACGACATGCAGGAGTTCATGCGCTCCGGCGCGCACGACGACATCATGTGGCTGTTCTCGAAGTGGCTGCGGTCGTTCTGGCTGATGCGATGGCGCCCGGGCCCCGACGAGATCGGGAGGTGGAAGGGCATCACCATGGCCCAACCCGAACCCGCGTACGAGAAACCCCCCATGGAGGCGGCCAAGGGCGAGGCGCTCCAGAAGGCGCTCGACCACCTCCCGCGGCTGAAGGCGGCCACGGCGGCGGACGGCACGCTGTCGTACGAGAGCTCGCCGTACGCCCGTCGCAGCCGGGCCGAGGTGGGCGGGGCCGGCGGGGTCGTGGTGCATCTCTCCACCCGGGCCATGGACTCGTGGGCGGCCCTCCGGGCGCTCCGTGCCCTCCGGCGCGAGGCGCAGGCCGATCCGGACAGCCTGCGCACGGTGCTGGGCTTCGGCAAGCCCGGCCAGGTGTACCTGCTGTGCGTGTGGGCCGACCGGGCGGCCGCCGGCCGCCTGCTCGAGTCACCGCGCCTGCCCGCCATCGCAGGGCGGTGGCCCGCTGGCTTCTGGGCCAACGAGTGGATCCCGGAGAACGAGTTCGGGCACTGGGACGGCCTGCGGCTGCGCCACGGCCGCCAGCGCTACGCCATCGCCGTCCCCTCGCTCGCCCGGAAGGCCGCCGAACTGCCCCAGACCTGAGCACCTCACGCGACGTCGCGGGCACGGCCGGCACCGAGCTGACCCGACCGCCATGCTCATGCTGGAGCACCTCGGATCCCCAGTCGACGGGGAGCGGTTCACCGTCGCCAACCGCACCACGTTCGCCGCTCCACGAAAAGGTGACAGCGGCAGGAGCGGACCGTAGTCTTTGCGGAGAGACGCACGAGGAGGACGACGACCATCAGCGATCTGAACGCAGTTGCCCGTGCCATGGTGGCCCCCGGCAAGGGGATCCTGGCAGCCGATGAGAGCTCGGGCACCATCACCAAGCGATTCGAGGCGATCGGCATCGAATCGACGTTCGACAGCCGGCGGGACTACCGCCAGGCCCTGCTCACCACGCCGGGGCTCGAAGAGTTCATCAGCGGCGTCATCCTCTACGACGAGACCATCCGCCAGTCGACCACCGACGGCAAGCCCTTCCCGGAGCTCCTCAACGGTCTCGGCATCATGCCCGGCATCAAGGTCGACACCGGCGCCATGCCCCTGCCGTTCTCGCCGAACGAGAAGATCACCGAGGGCCTCGACGGGCTGCCCAAGCGGGTGGCGGAGTACGTGTCCCTCGGCGCCACCTTCGCCAAGTGGCGGGCCGTGATCACCATCGGCGAGGGCATCCCGACCGAGTACTGCATCCAGGCCAACGCCAGCGCCCTGGCCCGCTACGCCTCCATCTGCCAGGAAGGCGGGCTCGTCCCGATCGTGGAGCCCGAGGTCCTGATGGACTGGGAGAACGACATCGACCGGTGCTCCGAGGTCACCAAGCAGGCCCACCAGGCCGTCTTCGCCGCTCTCGAGCTGCACAAGGTGCAGCTCGACGGGATGATCCTCAAGCCCAACATGGCCATCTCCGGCAAGAAGGCACCCACCCAGGCGGGGGTCGACGAGGTCGCAGCGGCCACGGTCAAGCTGCTGCGGGAGACGGTGCCCGAGGCCGTGCCCGGCATCGCCTTCCTCTCGGGGGGGCAGAGCGCCGAGGTGGCCACCGAGCACCTCAACGCCATGAACAAGCTCGGCCCCCATCCGTGGCAGCTGAGCTTCTCCTACGGTCGGGCCCTCCAGGATCCCGCCCTGGTCGCATGGAAGGGCGAGGCGTCCAACGTGGAGGCCGCGCAGGCGGCCCTGTACAGCCGGTCGAAGGCCAACAGCCTGGCCAGCAAGGGCGAGTACAGCCCCGACTTCGAGCAGTCGTAGCCGACCGGCCGTCAGGTCGCGCATGCGGAGCCCCCGCCACGGCGGGGGCTCCGCCGTACGAGTCGCTACTCGCCGGGAGGAACCTCTACGGTGACGGTCGTGCCCTCGCCCGGGCGGGAGGCCACGACCACCTTGGCCCCGACCAGGGCGGCCCGCTCCTGCATCCCGACCAGCCCGTAGCTGTCGGGGCGCGGCTCGTCGCGCGCCCGCTCGACGTCGAAGCCCCGCCCGTCGTCGGCCACCACCAGACGGGCCCCGGCGGCGCCCACCGACAGCGACACGGCCACCGTCGTGGCGACGGCGTGCTTGGCCACGTTCTGGAGCGCCTCCTGGGCGATGCGGAACAGGGCGGTCTCGACGTGGGCCGGCAGGGGAGGGGCGTCGACGTCGACGGTGACGTGCGCGCCGGGGACGGTGGTGGCCAGGCTCTCCAGACCGGGACCGAGGCCGAGGTCGTCGAGCACGGCCGGGCGCAGGCCGACGATGGTCCGCCGGGCCTCGTCGAGCGCCGCCGTGGCCAGCTCCTTGGCTTTGGCCAGCTCGCCGGCCACCACCACGTCGTCGACCTCCACCGCCTCGTCGGCGGCCGACAGGTGGTACCACAGGCTCACCAGGCGCTGGCTGATTCCATCGTGGATGTCGGCCGCCACGCGGCGGCGCTCGAGCTCCTGGAGCTCGATGGTGCGGGCTGCGAAGCGCTCGAGCTCGGCTTCGCGCTCGGCCAGGCGGGAGTACAGCCGGGCGTTCTCGACGATCCCGGCGAGGAGGCCGGCCACGTCGGAGAGCACGGCCACCTCTTCGTCGCTGTGCCGGCGGCGGGCCTTCGAGTGCACGTTCACCACGCCCACCACACGATGCCCGCGTCGCACCATGGGGAGCGACACCAGCGACGCATAGTCCTCGCCCCGCAGGGCCGGGATGTACTTGTAGCGCGGGTCGCTCCACTTGTCGTCCACGACGACCACCTGTCCGTGCTGGGCCACCCACCCGGCCACGCCTTCCCCGAGGCCCAGCTCGATGGTGCCGGCCAGCTCGTCGAACGGGGGTGTGGCACCGGCCAGGACGAGGCACCCGCGCGCCTCGTCGACGAGGTGGACGAAGCACACGTCGGCGTCGTGGGCCTCGATGATGAGGGCGGCGACCCGGCGCACGACCTCCCGCAGGTCGAGATCCTCGGCCGTGATCTCGATGATGCGCCGCAGGAGCGCGGAACGGTCCCCCCGCCGGACGTCGTCGGTCGCCCCGGCGTCCACCACCGCCGCCCGGCCGGGTTGGGCTGGCTTCCGGGAGACAGCCTCCGGTCCCGGCGCCGGGCTCAATGGAAGAGGCCCTCGCGCAGCGCCGCCGCGATGGCCTGCGCCCGGTCGGCCACCCCAAGCTTGCGGTACACGGAGCGGGCGTGGGTCTTCACCGTCTCCTCGCCCATGAGGAGCTGGTTGGCGATGGCGCGGTGGGACAGTCCACGCACCATCTGCTCGAGCACCTCGCTCTCCCGGTGGGTGAGGCCGAGGTGGGCGCCGGGCCAGTACTCGCCACTGTGCAGGCGGGCAGCAGACAGCGCCACCCGGCCCATCAGGGCCGGATCGATGGCGATCTCGTTGTCCATCACCCGCTCCAGGTGGCCGACGAGCTCCGAGCCGGTCACGCGCTTGAGGAGGAAGCCGGACGCGCCGGCGCGCAGGGCCTGGAACAGGTACTGCTCGTCGTCGTAGACGGTGAGGAACACCACCCGGAGCCCGATGAACCGGGTGAGCAGCTCGCGGCACAGGTCGAGACCGCTGGCGCCCTTGAGGCGGATGTCGAGCAGCACGACGTCGGGTCGCACGTCGCGCACGAGGTCGCCCGCCGCCGCCGCATCGGTGGCCTGACCGACGATCTCGACGCGGCGGGCATGGGGGCGCAGCATGGACGACAGGCCGTCCAGCACCATCTGGTGATCGTCGACCAGGACGGCCCGGATGGGTGGAGCAGCCTCGGTCCCGACGGCGTCCGCCACCGTGCAAGTGTAGTGAGCGGGGGGTCGCGACCCCTCCCAGGGTCCCCGCTCGGGGGGAAGACCCGGGCGGGCGCTCACCGTAGGATCTTCGGACCATGCCTTCTGCCTCCGCGCCCGCACCCGACCGCATCACCATCATCCCGTCGGTCCTGCCGGCCGACTTCGCCCGACTGGGCGAGGAGCTCCAGGCGCTGGAGAAAGCGGGAGTCGACCGGGTCCAGTGGGACGTGATGGACGGGGTCTTCGTGCCCAACCTCACGTTCGGGCCCGACGTCATCAAGTCGGTCCGGTCATGGGTCGACGTGCCGTTCGAGGCCCACCTGATGGTCGTGGAGCCCGATCGCATGCTGAAGAGCTGGGTCGACGCCGGTTGCGAGCTGGTGATCGTGCACGCCGAGGCCTGCACCCACCTCCACCGCACCCTGGCTTCGCTCAAGGACATGGGCGCCAAGGCGGCGGTCGCCCTCAATCCGCACACGCCGGTCGAGGCGGTGAAGAACGTGGTCGACCTGCTCGACCTGCTGCTCGTGATGACGGTGAACCCCGGCTTCGGTGGCCAGGCCTACATCAAGACGATGGAGCCCAAGATCGCGGAGGCGGCGGCCCTGCTGCGCCACGCCGACCACTACGTGGAGCTGGAGGTGGACGGTGGCATCGGCCCGGAGACCATCGACGGCGCCGTGAAGGCGGGCGCCCGCGCCCTCATCGCCGGAAGCGCGCTGTTCAAGTACTCCGAGGGACTCGAGTTCGGCGTGTCCGACCTCCGCGCCCGGGCCCGAGCGGCCGTCCCCGGCCTCCAGTAGCAACCAACCCACCCGTCCGTACCGTCTTTCACCGTCTTTCGAGCGAACGAGGTCCCGATGCCCCACAAGCAAGTCGCCATCGAGCGCGCCTGGCAGCGCGACAACGGTTCGGGTCGCACCCGCCCCGCCATGCTCGCCATCGCCGGTGACAGCGCGGCCGGCAAGACCACCCTCACCAAGGGGCTCGTCGCCGCGCTCGGGGCCATGCACTGCACATCCGTGTGCACGGACCACTACCACCGCTACGACCGCGAGGAGCGCAAGGACAAGACGTTCACCCCCCTGCACCCCGACTGCAACTACGTCGAGGTGATGGAGCAGCATCTCCAGCTGCTCGCCCTGGGCCAGCCGATCCTGCAGCCCACCTACCACCACACGAATGGCACGCTCGGCCGGCCCGTGCTGGTCGAGCCGGACCAGTACGTGATCATCGAGGGGCTGCTGCCGCTGTACTCGAAGCTGTCGCGCGCGTGCTTCGACGTCGGCGTCTACCTCGACCCGCCCGAGGAGATCCGCTACGACTGGAAGATCAAGCGGGACACGACCAAGCGCGGCTACACCGAGGCGCAGGTGCGGGCCGATCTCGACAAACGCGAGCCCGAGTCGGCCGAGTACATCCGCCCCCAACGGGCCCACGCGGACATCGTGGTGCGCTTCGCGCCCATCGAGGAACGGGGCGAGTCGGCCGACGACCCGCTCAGCGCCACCCTCCTGCTGCGCCCGACGGCGGCCCACCCCGACCTGGCCAGCATCCTCACCGAGGACGTGAGCAAGGCGATCCACATGAAGCTCAGCCGAGACGAGGACGGCAAGCCGGTGGACGCCGTGCACATCCACGGATACGCCGATCCCGGCGTCACCGAGAAGGTGAAGCTCGCCATCTGGGACCAGCTCGGCGTCGACGAGCCCTTCCCCGAGTCCCTGGGCGAGCTGGAGCCGGGCGGGCCTCGGAGCGAGCCGCTCGCCATCACGCAGCTGCTGCTCCTGTACCACTTGATCCAGGCTCGCCAGCAGGCGTCCTGAGCGCCCCGTGCGCCGCCCCTGCCCGCCGGACCGCCGGTGACCGTCTCCATCGATGACGTGCGGGCCGCCGCCCAGCGGCTCGCGGGCGTGGCCACCCGCACCCCGCTCGAACGCAGCGACCGCCTGTCGGAGCTGACCGGAGCGGAGGTCTGGCTCAAGCGCGAAGACCTCCAGCCGGTGCGCTCGTACAAGCTGCGCGGCGCCTACAACTTCATCGCCTCCCTCACCGACGCGGAGCGGGCCGGTGGTGTCGTGTGCGCCAGCGCCGGCAACCACGGCCAGGGCGTGGCCTACACCTGCCGGCGCCTCGGTGTCCGCTGCCACATCGTGTTGCCGCGCACCACTCCCCGGCAGAAGCGTGAGCGCATCGTCGCCCTGGGCGGCGCGGTGACGACCATCGTGGTGGAGGGGCACACGTACGACGAGGCCCACGACGAGGCCGTCGCCGTGGCCGCCCGCGAGGGTGCCGTGCTCGTGCCTCCGTTCGACGACCCGAGGGTGATCGCCGGCCAGGCGACCGTCGCCCTCGAGGTCGTCGAGCAACTCGGGCACGCGCCCGACCTGTTCGTCGTGCCGGTGGGCGGCGGTGGGCTCCTGGCCGGAACGGCCGTAGTCGCCGCGTCGGCCGCATCACCGGTGCGGGTGGCCGGCGTCGAACCGGCCGGCGCTCCGAGCATGCGGGCGGCCCTCGACGCCGGCGAGCCGGTGACGCTCCCGTCCATCGACAGCTTCGTGGACGGCGCTGCCGTGCGCCGGGTGGGCACCGTGACGTTCGCGCTGGCGCAGGCCCTGGTGGACGAGGTGGTGACCGTCGCCGAAGGCAGCCTGTGCACGACGATGCTCGAGCTGTACCAGTGCGACGGGATCATCGCCGAGCCGGCCGGTGCCCTGGCGGTGGCCGGCCTCCGCAGCGCGGTCCCCCTGGCGGCCGGCTCCACCGTGGTGTGCATCGTGTCGGGCGGCAACAACGACGTGAGCCGCTACGGGGAGATCCTCGAGCGATCGCTCGTGCACGAGGGCCTCAAGCACTACTTCCTCGTCGAGTTCCCCCAGGAGCCCGGAGCGCTCCGCGGCTTCCTCGACAACGTGCTTGGTCCCACCGACGACATCACCCTCTTCGAGTACGTGAAGAAGAACAACCGGGAGACGGGGCCCGCCCTGGTGGGAATCGAGATCGCGGCCACGACCGATCTGGCGCCCCTTCTCGAGCGCATGAAGGCGAGCGGTCTGCACATCGAGCCCCTCGAAGCGGGCTCGCCGGCCTTCCGCTTCCTGGTGTGACCGGGCGCGCGGGCGCTGCGACCCCCGAGCGGCGACACCGCCGGCGACCTTTGGTCAGCGCTCGGATTTCGCCTTGGCGGCGCCGTCCGGCACCGGCTGGTCAGCCGCGTCCGACCAGTGGGCCGCCGCCCACCCGGCACCCAGTGCCAGCACGACGAGGCCGGGCACGGTGTGCCATGCCGTGACGTCGGTGGCGACGAGGTCGTTCCGTGCGTCCTTGACGAGGGGGAAGTGGGTGGCCGTCATCCACAGCCCTGCGAGGAGCACCCCGAACCCGGCGAGCAGGGGGAACGATCCCGTCGGGGTGGTGGAGGTCGCCGACCGCGTGCGGGCGATCATCGCCGCCGACAGGACGATGGTGAGCAGCCCGGGAACGACGTGGTCGGCGAACTCGTTCTTGGCCGCGGCGTTGAGGTCTGGCCCGAGGAGCACGTACGGCGCTGCGGCCGCCCACACGCCGATGAGCAGCCCTGCGTAGGGCAGGCCCTGGCGGAATGCGTTGGGACGCTCGGCGGAGCCGGCGCCGGGAGCCACGACCGCTAGGCCGGCACCGGCAGGAGGCTGCGGGCCAGGTTGCACAGCGCCTGCACGGCGGGGGAGTCGGGAGCCAGGTCGAGAGCCGCCACGCCCTTGCGATCGGCCTCGACGATCGCGGGGTCGTCGGGGATCGGCACGACCTCCTGGTCGGGGAAGGCCTGGGTGATCGTGGCCAGGTCGGCGGCGTTGCGGACCCGGCTGGCCACGATGACGAGACGGCCGAGCTGCTTGTCCCTGGCCAGCTCGGCGGCCCGCTGGCCGACCTCGATCGACTTCGGGGTGGGTTCGACCACGACCAGCACGGCGTCGACGCGCTCGTCGCCCAGGCGGGTGAGCGTGCCGATGCCCGCCTCCATGTCGGCGATCACGGTGAGACCTTCGAAATCAGCGGATCCGAGCAACTGCTCGGGGGAGAGCCCACATCAGAGTCAGCCGGGACTGGGATTGTCGATCCTGCTCACGACGGCCAGGCGAACGCCGTCGGGCGCCTCGGAGCCGAAGCGGTCGATGAGGTCGTCCCAGCCGGGGGCGTGCTCCTCGCCGCCCTCGTCGAGCGACTCGCGCATGGCGACGAGCCGCTCGGTCTCGAAGTCGCCCACACCCAGCGACAACCCGAGGTTGGGGTTGGAGTCGCAGTCGAGGGCGACGACGGACGCGCCGTGACGCGCCATCGTGCGGGCGACGACGGCGGACGTCGTGGTCTTGCCCGACCCTCCCTTGCCGACGACGGCCACCCTCATGCGATCCGCTCCTCACTCAGCTGTTCCACGAGCGATTCTACCGCCTGCACCGCGGCTGAGTCGGGGGCCATGTCGATGGGTGCCGCCATCTTCTCCTCTGCCGCTGCGAACGCCTCGTCCCACGGGACTGCTCCGACCACCTCGAGGCCGGTGCGCCGGGCGACGGTCTCGACGTCCTCGTCCTCCCGGACCTTGTTCGCCACTACCACGATGCGGCGGGGATGGGCATCGTCGAGGGCGAGGCGGGACAGCCGGCGGGCGGTGAGCAGCGACTTGGCCGTCGGCTCGACGACGACGAGGATCGTCCTGGCGTAGTCGCCCCACCCGGTGAACGGTTGGCGGGTGCCGCCCGGGAGGTCGCCGACCACGTTCCAGCGGTCCTCGGGCAGCTCGCGCAGGATCTGGCGGAACGCGAACTGCGAACGGAACAAGGCTCGTCCGGTGGAGCCGCGGTGCTTGCCGAACTGGAGGAAACGGACGCCGTCGGGCGCGGTGGCGGCGTACTGCTCGATGGCGTCCGCGGCCGTGAGACCGGCCCGCAGGCGAAACCGGGGCCCGTCCTCGCCTTCGGGCTTGTCCTCGATGGCCTCGTCGGGAAGCGGCGCGTCGGAGATGGTGAGCCCGAGCGAGAAGGCCAGCCCGGGCAGCGGATCGGAGTCGATGGCGAGAACCGGGTGGCCCTGGCGCGCCATCGCCCGGCAGAACGTGCCGGCGATGGCCGACTTGCCCACCCCGCCCTTGCCCACGAAGGCAAGCCTCATTCGTCCACGCTCCTCGTGTCCCGCTCCCCGCCGGCTTGGGCGGACGCCCCCATCCTGTCGCGTCCGGACCGCAACCAGGCGACGAAGCACAGCCCGGCGGCGACGAGCAGCACCGATGCCATCGGGAGACTGGCGGACGCAGGCGCCCGCTTCTCCGAGATCGTCACGGGTGCGGCGGCGATGTCCTGGCGGGCGGTGTCCTCGGTGCCCAGGCGGGTGTCGGTCCACACGGCAAACGCTCCGTCGTTCGTGCTGGTCAGGCCGAGCCGGGATCCGAGGTCGGGCTCCAGCTTGGGGTTGGCGCTGAAGCCGACGCGCGAGTCGAACGAGGACGAGGACACCCGGACCTGGTCGAACGACCTGCCCTGGTCATCCGACACCCCCAGGTACGCGTCCATCAGCAGGTTGCTCGGGTCCCGGCGCCGGTCGAAGAACAGCACGTCGACCCGGCCGTCCGGCGCGACCGACACCCTCGGCATGTACTGGTCGGTGCCGTCGTCGATCCGGTTCGTGTTGACGCGGACGGGCCGGCCCCAGGTGGTACCGCCGTCGCCCGAGCGCTTCACGAACACGTCGAGGTCGCCGTTTCGACCGTCGGCCCACGCCACGTACAGCTTGCCTCCGGGGCCGGCCGAGATCGACGGGAACTCCGGAAGGAAGACGAGGAACCGCCTGGTGGGAACGAGGCCGGCATCGACCTCCACGCCCTTGGAGAACGTCTTGCCGCCGTTCCTCGACACGGCGACCACCAGGGCGAACGGGTCCTCGTACACCGGGCCGTCGAGATTCCGGAAGTCGCGGTTGTCGTTCCTGTAGTCCTGGTAGAGGACCACGAGGTTGCCGTCAGCGTCGACGGCCGGGCTGCCCGCGGCGACGAGCATGCGCTCCGGGTCGCTGACCTGCACAGGCTCCGAGAACGACCTGCCGCCATCGCTCGAGTGCACGGCCACGATCGGGCTGGGGTAGGCGACGATGGCGTACGGGGCCACGTCGGCCACCTTCAGCCACGTGACGTGCAGCACCGACTGGCGGTCGACGGCGATGCGGGCCTGGAAGGTGAGGGCCCCGGCCACCCGCACGGGTGCCGACAGCGACCGCCCGCCGTCGTCCGAGCGCGCCACCCAGAGGTTGTCCGGTCGGTTCCCGGAGCCCTGGAGGTTCACGTAGGAGACGTACAGGGTGCCGTCCGGTGCGAAGGCGGCGTCGGCCGCGAACGGGCGGTCCTTGTCCGGCGGCAACGGCAGAGCCGTCGTCTGCCACGCCCGGCCCCCGTCGTTGCTGACCTGCAACGACGCGCTGAATCCGGGAAGGTCGACGCGGTGGGCGACGACCATGTTGTCCGCCCGGGTGGGATTGCGGGCGACGGTGGGGGAGTTGTTCGCGTCGATGAGCCCGTTGGGGGTCACGAAGACGTTCTGGCCGACCCGGGCGGACGCCCCGCCGCCCCTCGTCGACAGCACGGCCACGACGACGGCGAGGGCCGCCAGCACCCCGGCCGCGACCGCCACGGTCCGCCGCCTCCGCCGTCCCCGCAGATGCACAGCGGGGGACTCTACCCGAGTCCCTGGATCTGCCAGCCCGGCCGGAGCGGTGGCGCC
The DNA here is from genome assembly GCA_036262515.1 of Acidimicrobiales bacterium. Lineage (GTDB taxonomy): Bacteria > Actinomycetota > Acidimicrobiia > Acidimicrobiales > JAHFUS01. The sequence continues at coordinate 15,243 of DATAIT010000097.1, forward strand.
GGCCGGGCTCGGGAGCTACAAGGCCTGTGCCACCGAGGCCATCGCCGGACCCAGGATCACGATCAGGACGGCCGGGAAGATGAACACGATCAGCGGGAACAGGATCTTGACCGGCAGCTTCGCCGCCTTCTCCCGAGCCCTCGCCCGCCGCTTGTTGCGCATCTCCTTGGCCTGGGTGTGCAGGATGCGCCCGATGGGCATGCCGAGGGCGTCGGCCTGCGTGAGGGCCAGCACGAAGTTCGAGAGGTCGGGAACGTCGGTGCGCCTCTTCAGGTTCTGGAGCGCCTCCCGGCGGGGCAGGCCGAGCTCCATCTCCTTCAGCGTGCGGGACAGCTCCTCGGCCAGCGGCGAGTCGAAGTGGGCGCAGACGATCTCGAGCGCGCCCTCGAATCCCACGCCGGCCTCCACCGAGATGGCGAGCAGGTCGACGACGTCGGGGAGGTCGTTGAGGATCGCATCCTGGCGCTCCTGGCACTTCCGCTTCAGCCAGCTGGCCGGCACCAGCCCCCCGATGGCCGGGAAGAGCACCAGGACCAGGGTCGCCTTGCTGGTCGACAGCGAGAACAGCGTGGCCCCCAGGACTCCGACGGTGAGGCCGGCGGCGGTCGCGATGGCCTGGGCGGTGATGAACTCCTCCGCCCGGACGGAGGCGCTCAGCCCGGCCAGGAGCAACTGGCGGTGGACGCTGGCGACGTAGTTGCCGGGCGTGAGCGACGTGACGCGATCGACGAAGCCGGCTCCAAGAGGGCGCATGACGCGGCTCAGGAAGGGGAGGCGCATTCGGCTGGAGTACGCGTCGGTGCCGCCGTCGGGGAGCGACCCCATCTCCAGGTCGTGGATGTAGGCCGTGGGGTCGGTGGCCAGGTTGCGGCGGCTCACACCGGCGGCGACGGCGGCGAGCCCGCCCAGGGAGACGACCACGGTGAGCACGAGCTTCATGTCCATCGTCAGACCTCGATCTTGACCATCTTGAGGATGACCGCCACGCCGGTCGCGATCGACGCGGCCGTCATGGCGAGGATGAGCAGCCCCCAGCCCTTGTAGAGCGGAGCGGCATAGCTGGGGTTCATGACCTGGATGGCGAACAGCAGGCCCACGGGCATGGCGCCGAGGACCCAGGCGGAGATCCGGCCTTCGGCGGTGAGCACCTTGACCTCCCGGCGCACCTCCTCGCGGCTGCGGATGAAGTCGGCCAGCGTGTGCAGCATGTCGGCCAGCTTCCCGCCGACGGTCTGCTGGATCCGGATCGCCTGGACCACCCACCGGAGGTCCTCGATCTGGAGGCGAATGGCCATCCGGTCCAGGGCCTCCACGACGGGGTCCCCCAACTGGGTCTCGTAGACGACCCGTGAGAACTCCTCGGCCAGCGGGTTCTCCGCCTCCTCCGTCATCATCTGCACGGCCCGCAGGAACGTGTGGCCCGCCGACAGCGAGGAGGCGATCAGCGACAACGCCTCCGGCAACTGCGCCTCGAACGCCTGGCGACGTCTGGAGACCATGATCTTCGGGACCAGCACCCCGGCGGCGAGGGCGCCGATGAAGGCGCCGATGCCGAGGACCAGCGCGCTGGTGATGAGGCCGACGAGGACGCTGGCGAGGATCCCACCGCAGCCCACGACGATGACGTACTCGCCCGGCTTGAGGGGGAGGCGGGCCCGTTCGAGCAGCAGCCCGAGCGAGCCGCCGGCGTCGAGCTGGCCCACCATGCGCCCGGCCATCGTGACGGCGCCCTCGGCCAGCGCGTTGCGCCCCTCGGTCACCGCCTCCACCGGAACGTCCCGCTCCCCGAAGGGCAGGTCGAGGATGTCGGCCAGGTCCTGATCGCGCTCGCGCGCCCGGACGAGGAAGCCGACCGTCACCAGCGCCAAGCCGGCGCCGACGACGAGGGCGACGAGGGCGGCGTTCATCGGGCCCGCTCCATCTCGGCCAGCTCACTGGCGCTCGGCACGCGCGTCACCCGCGTCTGGCGCTCCTGGGCCCGGCCCCCGCCCTTGGACTGGAACGACTTGGCCGGGACCTCGACCCCGGCATCGGCCAGCTTGTCGAGGAACTTCGGGCGAAGACCGGTGGCCACCAGCTCGCCGCCGGGCTTCCCGTTGGCCCCCACACCGGGGCGCCAGCGGAAGATCTCCTGCAGGAGGATGATGTCGCCCTCCAGGCCCTGGATCTCGGTGACAGAGGTGACCACCCGCCGCCCGTCGCTGCGGCGATCGAGGTGGACGATGAGGTCGAGGGCGGCGTTGATCTGCTCGCGGATGGCGCGCACGGGCAGGTCGAACCCGGCCATGAGCACCATGGTCTCCAGGCGGCTCAAGGCGTCGCGGGCGCTGTTGGCGTGCACGGTGGTCATCGAGCCCTCGTGGCCCGTGTTCATGGCCTGGAGCATGTCGAGGGCCTCCGGACCGCGGACCTCGCCGACGATGATGCGGTCGGGGCGCATGCGGAGCGAGTTCTTGACGAGGTCGCGGATCCGCACCTCGCCCACGCCCTCCGCATTGGGCGGGCGGGACTCGAGGTTGATCACGTGGGGCTGCTGCAGCTGGAGCTCGGCCGAGTCCTCGATGGTCACGATGCGCTCGCCATCGGGGACGAACGACGACAGCACGTTCAGGTTGGTCGTCTTGCCGGTCCCCGTCCCGCCCGAGACCAGGATGTTCAGCTTTCCGCGGACGCACGCCTCCAGCACGACGGCGAGGTCCAAGGTGAAGGTGCCGAAGTTGATGAGGTCCTTCACCGTGTAGGGGTCGGCAGCGAACTTGCGGATGGTGAGCACCGAGCCGTGGATGGCCAGGGGGGGGATGATGGCATTGACGCGGGAGCCGTCGGGGAGGCGGGCGTCGACCATGGGCGAGCTCTCGTCGATGCGCCGACCCACCGCCGACACGATCTTCTCGATCACCTGGCGGTACTGCGTGTCGTCGGTGAAGGCCAGTTCCGTCGGCTCGATACGCCCGGCCCGCTCGACCCAGATGTCGGCGTAGCCGTTGCACATGATCTCGGTGACCGACTGGTCCTGGAGCAGGGGGTCGAGCGGTCCGTAACCCAGGGTGTCCTGGATCACCTCCTGGACGAACCGGCGTCGCTGGAGCGGCGACACCTGGACCTCCTGGCGCTGGAGGATGCGGTCGAGCGCACCCTTGAGCTCGGCGGTGAGCGCGTCGCCCTTCAGCTTGCCCATCTTGGGCGCGACCTCGGCGAGAACGAGCGCCCGTACCTTGCGCTTCGAGTCCTCCCACGACGTGTTGTCCTGCTTGGGCTTGCCGTGCGCGGCCCGGGCCTTGGCCCGATGGGGCCGGGCGGCCGTGATGTCGGTCCGTTCCTCTTGCTTCTTGTCCTCCGCCTCGAGGGCGGCGAGCCTCTCCGAGAGCTTCATGTGATTCCCTTACCTTCCCTGGTGGGCGGGCTGGCGGCGGAACAGGCGGCGCCCTCGGGCACCGTGCCCGTCGACGACGGCGCCGGCGCTGGCGAACGCCGTCTTGGCTCGGTCGCTCTCGGGGAGCAGCGAGCTGAAACCGTCGAGGATCAACTTGCTGATGGCGGCGTTCGGCGACGACGCGAGCACTGGCGTCCCCAGGTTGATCGAGCGACTGACCTCCTTGGCGTAGGGCAGCACGGCGGCGAAGCCCTGCGGGAACAGCCGCGTCACCTGCGCCACGTCGATGCCCACGTCGGTCTCAGCCTTGTTGAGGAGGAGCTTGATGTTGTCGCTCGGGATCTTGAGTCGCTCGAGGGCTCCGAGGAAGACGCCCATGTTGCGCACGCTCGGCAAGTCGAGCGTGGCCATCGTGAACAGCGTGTCCGACAGGTCGAAGGCGGCGAGCACGATCTCGTTGAGCGCCGACGGCGTGTCGACGACGACGTAGTCGAACCGGGCCCGGGCCGCGTTGATGATGCGGCTCACGTCCACCGGATCGATCCCGTCGGCCTCGGCCGGGTCCTTCGGCGCGGCGAGCACCGAGATCCCCGACTCGTGGGTGACCATGTACTCCTCGAGGTGGTTCTGGAGATCCACCTCGTCGGCGTCCTGGCGCTGGAGGGCGTCGTGGATCGTGTACCGGGGGCGCAGGCGCAGGGCGGTGGAGACCTCGCCGAACTGCAGGTCGAGGTCGATGATGCACGCCCGCTTCCCGCTGTAGTGGCTCAGGAGGAAGGCGAGGTTCGTGGCGATGAAGGTCTTGCCGCAGCCGCCCGTCGCCGACGACATGGTGAACACCTGGCCGAGCGTGTCGCGGGCGGTGCCGTTGACGGACGGAGCGGCGACGGGCTCGTGCGGCGCATGGACCGCCTTCGCCATGTCGAGCACTCGGGTGATGCTCTCGCGGAGCACCTCGTCGTCGGCGGGCAGCTGGACGAGGTCGACGGCGCCGGTGCGGACGATGTCGCGCAGGGCGGCGTCGGGCCGCCGACCGAAGGCGAGGAGGAGCTGCATCGTCGGCAGCTCGTCGTGGATCACCTCGAGGCGGGCCAGCCCGGTGCGGGTGCCCAGGCTGGGGCCGGCGACGAGCAGGTCGAACGGTCCCTCCGCGGCCAGGATGTCGGCGACGACGCCGACCCGGGTGGCGGTGCTGACCTCCGGCCGGGGCCGGAGGTCAGCGACGACACGCTCGAGCTGCTCGGCGAGGGCGCCACTGCGTTCGAGGACGAGGATCTTCGGGTTGCGCATCAGCTGTCCCGGCCCGCTCAGGCGATGTTCTGGGCGTTGTGGCCGGGGGTGACGCCGAGGTTGGGAGCGCCGTCGGCCGACAGCGACATCCAGATGCCCTCGAACGACGCCAGGTAGATGACCTTCTCCGCGTCTCCGGGGTTCACGGCCAGGAGGTACGTGGTGTTCCCGCCCTCGGCGCCGGCCGGCGGGGCGGTGACGGCGAGGACCTCCGCCTGCGACAGGACGAGCTTGGCGAGGGGCGGGCCCTTCACGGCCGCGTTCGGCTGGTGGTCCTTGAACGTGCCGTACACGTTGACCTCGTCGCCGACCTGGGCGTACCCGGCCAGGCCGGGCACGGTGGGCACCTGGACGGCCACCGCCTCCTTGCCGACGGGGACCTTCACCGTCGGCGCCGCAGCCGGAGCCGGCTGCGCCCCCGTCGCCGAGGTCGAGGCGGCCGGCGCCGACGCGGCGACCTTGCTGTCCTCATCGTCACGCAGGACGAGGAAGGTCAGGGCGGCGCCGACGACGAAGACGGCTGCGCCGATGGCGATAAGGGCGGTGGAGCGGTTGCGGGCCATGCGTCCTCCGATTGCAGAGTTGGGTCCGGGATCGGCCAAAGGAGTCTTCGGCAGCCCAATCCGGGATCTGCATGGACCGGGGGGACCCTTTGCGATTGGTCATTTGTGGCTAGCCACGACCAGCCGGCACGACGCCACCAGGGCTACGGCGGTCCAGGCGCGTCGCCGCCAAATGAGCCGATCGGGCTATGGAGACTCGCTCCCCATCGCGCCGATAGTCCCCGACAGGCGACGCAGGTGACAGGAGAAGAACGGCGTGATCTTCCATAGGGGGCCGAAAGGGACGGGCCGGTCAGGACCCGATCAGCGGGGGAGCGTCCTCGTCGAGTTCGCCTTCGTGTTCGTCCTGTTCATGCTCGTGATCTACGCACTCATCAGCTTCGGCATGATCCTGGCCGCCAAGAGCAGCATCACCCATGCCGCCGCCGAAGGAGCCCGCGCCGCCGTGGGCGCCGTCGACGACCCGCTGACGATCGGGGTCGACGAGAGAGTCGAGAGGGCCAAGAGCCGCGTGGCCCAGAGCCTCAGCTGGTTCGGCGCCAAGTACCAGCCCGGGGATACGACGGCCACGGTGGCCCGCTGCGAACCGGCGAACCCGCTCAACCTCAGCGACTGCATCACGGTGACAGTCACCTACCCGTACCAGAGCCGCCCGATCGTCCCGCCGGCGCCGGGCCTCGGTCTGGTGACGCCGAACAGCTTCAAGTCGACCGCCGTGGTCGAGCTCACGTAGGGAGAACGGGAACTCATGACCATTCGGGCGCGGCTTCGTCGCAACCTTCGCAACGAGCACGGTGCCATCCTGGTGATGGCCGTGCCCGGTCTGGTGTTGGCCGTGCTGGCCATGTCGCTGTCGATCGACGTCGGCCGTCAGGTGTTCGAGAAGCGCGACGACCAGTCGGTCGCCGACCTGGCCGCCCTCGACGCGGCACGGAGCCTGGCCGCCGTGCCGGCCCCGAGCAACCCGTCGGCCGCCGCCCAGTCTGCGGCCGAGAAGTCGGCGGTCCGCAACGGCTTCGACCTGGCCGAGGCCGGGAGCGCCCTCACCACAGAGGTGGGCTGGGTCGACCCCAGCCGCGTCTTCCATCTCGCCGGGGCCAGTGACGCCGTGCGGGTGACCGTCACGTCGAACATGGACTACATCTTCATCCCCGGCAAGAAGACGCTGCGCGCGGTGGCCGTGGCTACGGTCGAGGGCGGACTCATCTCCACCGTCACGACCACGACGACCACGACGCCGACGACGACCGCCTCCACGACGTCGACGACTCTCGCCACCACCCCGGTGCCCTGGGCCGGCTTCACCCTCGGGTCCACGCTGGCGTCCATCGACACGACCAAGGCGCCCCTCCTCAACGCCGTGCTCGGCGGGATGCTCCGGGGCGCCGCCTCCGGTGGCGGTACCGCCAACCTGGTGAGCTGGCAGGGCCTTGCCACCTCGAACATCACCCTGGAGGCCCTGCGGGGGCAGCTGGAGCTGCTCCAGGCCGGCACGCAGTTCGGCACGATCGACCAGATGCTCGCGGCCGACATCACGTTGGCCCAGCTGGCGACGGCGACCGCGAACGCGCTGACCGCCTCCGGCGACACCAACGCCGCGCTGTACAGCGGGCCACTGGGCATCATCGCCCAGTCCACCAACACGGCCACGTTCAACCTCGGCGACCTGTTCGACGTCGCCTCCGGCGTCGGCGGCTCAGCGCTGTCGACCAAGGTCAACGCCTTCCAGCTGCTCACCGGCAGCGCCACGGTCGCCAACGGGACGAACCTCGTCTCCGTGCCGAACATCGGCATCACGGTTCCGAGCGTCGGGACGACCGGCCTCACGCTGAAGGTCATCGAGGGCCAGAAGATCTACATCGGACCGGCTGCCACGTCGGGAGTGGCGGCGACCGTCAGCACCGGTCAGATCGACCTCACACTCACCTCCAACCTCGACATTCCGATCACGGTGAGCGGCCTGACCAACGCCCGACTGGTGGGAACGTTTCCGGTGAGCCTGACAGCGGCCGGTGCCACGGGCACGCTGGCGTCGATCGCCTGCCCGCCCGTCTCCGGTTCGGGGGGCAGCATCGGCGTCGGCGTCGACCTGAAGGCGGTGGGGGAGACGTCGACCAGCGCCCTCGGCGTGTCGGCGAGCGTCCTCGGCCTGCCGGTCACGCTCTTCAGCGTGGCTACGACGGCGACCGCGTCGACGGACCCAGCGCCGGCCTCGCTCTCGTTCGCCTACCCGTCCGAGTTCTCCCCGTCCGCCACGGGCAAGCAGGTGGGTTCCGCTCCGCTCGGCCTGGCCGGTATGACGACCTTCACCTCCAGCGCCACGGCACTCGGGGTCGTGACGGTCCCAACCGGCCTCGTTCCCGCCGTGACGTCGACGCTGTCGACCGTGCTCGGGAACCTCGATTCCTCTGTCCTGGCTCCCCTGCTCAGGACGCTGGGCGTCAGCATCGGAGCGGCCGACGTGGCTGCGCTCAAGGACGCGCTCGTCAGCGGGTGCGCCAACCCGATCGTTCCGACTGTGGTGACGACGACCACGACGGCACCCCCCGCACCGACGACCACCACCTCGACGCCGGCCGCCGCCACCACCAGCTCAACCCTCCAGCCCCGTCCCCGCCTCGTCGGCTAGCCGATCGGCGCGGCGGCCAGGAACCGGCGCATGTCCTCCGTGCGGTAGAGCTTGTGGGTCGCCGGGTGCTGGGGTGACTTGCCGACCACCGGGCCTCCGTCCGTAACCGCCCAGAACCCCTCGTAGACCTGCTGGGCCCGGTGCGGGTCGGGCACGTAGTGCGGCTGCTTGCGGACGGCGATCCCGGACACCTGCCACGACGGCTCGTCGAGGAACAAGAGGACCTGGGGGCGCATGAGCTCGCGGGCCCAGGCCAGGCGCTCGTGGTCGTCGCCCACGTGGAGCAGGGTGGTGACCGCAAGAGCGTCGGACGTGGTCCATTCCGGCCGGCGGAGCCGGACCAGCACGGTGGTCCACCGGCGCACCTCCGCCCAGAACCCGAGGGGGTCCGGGTAGAAGAAGCCGTGATGCGGCTCCCCGAGCGTGGGCGGGTCCTCCGGCCACAGGACGAGCGGGTCGCGCCATGTGGGCGGCTTGGTGGTCACCAGGAGGAGCCAGGCGTTCACCGTGCCCGGTGAGTAGGGCGGCCAGTTGCGCGCCTGGCGCTCGATCGCCCGCCGGGCCAGGCGCCCGGCGCTGCGGGCCGCGTCGCGACGCACCGCCGGATCGGGCGAGTGGAGCAGGGGGTTGGCGATGCAGCGATGGTATGGGCGCACGGAGGACCGGTCGCGCCGGCCCACTCCGCCCGTGCGCCGGTCGGACGAACGGGCTACGGTTCGGCCCGACACGAATTGCGCGGTTTGGGCGGCGAGCACGGGACCGCTCGGTTCGCCGGTCTCGGGGGGGACGACCACTATCTCCGTCGAAGGACTGCGGTGCGAACGTCCACAACTCTGCGAGGATCTCCCCGAGGATCGAGCGCCCGAATTCTCGGCCTCGTCTCCCTCGTCGTCCTCGTCGCCGCTGCCGCCCTCGGCGCCGCTGCGCTTCCCACAGCCGCCGGACCGGCCTCGTCGGGCGTCGATGCCGCCCGTGCCGCCTCCGGTCTGGAGCCGCTTGCCACGAGCGCCGGTCTCGACGCCATCGCCGCCCGCCACGCCGCCGACATGGCCGCCAAGGGCACCCTGTTCCACATGGTCTCCGTCACCTCCGCCGTGGCGTCCGTGGTGCCGAGCTGGACTCGGATCGGACAGAACGTGGGGGTCGGGGCGTCGATCGCCGAGGTCGAGACGTCGTTCATGGCGTCGGCACTGCACCGGGCCAACATCCTGGGCGACTTCAACATGCTGGGCAGCGGCGTGGCCACGGGTGGCGACGGGCGGCTGTGGGTGTCGCAGATCTTCGTCAAGGCGCCTGACCTGGCGCCGGCACCGGTGGTCGAGCCGCCGCCGGTCCCCGCCCCGGCCCCTTCCGCTGCTCCGACCCCCGCTGGGCCACCGCCGACCACGGCCCAGCCTCCTGCGCCGCGGTTCGTTCCGGCCGCCGCCTCCCGATCAGGCACGCGGCCGCACTTCGTGGCACCGCCGGTGTCACCCGCTCCGAAACCCGCACTGGTCGCCCCCCCGGTGCCGACGCGCGGGATCGTCGCAGCCGCCTCCGTGCGGGTGCGCCGCTGGAACAGACCACCGACGGGGTCGGCGGGGTACTGGCTGGCGGCCGCGGACGGCGGCGTGTTCGCCTACGGCCGGGCGCCGTTCTTCCAGTCGCTCGGCGGCCAGGCCCTGAACGCCCCCGTCGTGGCCCTGGCCCCCCTGCGGAGCGGCAGGGGGTACTGGCTGGCATCGGCCGACGGCGGCGTGTTCGCCTTTGGCCGGGCGCGCTTCTTGGACTCGCTGGCCGGGCGCGACCTGCACGCGCCGGTCGTCGACATGGCTGCCGCTCCGTCGGGAACCGGCTACTGGCTGGCATCGGCGGACGGAGGGGTATTCGGGTTCGGGTCGGCCGCGTTCCACGGGTCGCTGGCCGATGAGCACCTCGACGCCCCGGTCGTGCGCATCGCCCCGACGCCCTCTGGGGCGGGGTACTGGCTCGTCACGGCCGACGGTGCGGTGCACGCCTTCGGCGACGCGGCACCGCTGGGTTCGCTGGCCGGGCAGCCGCTGGCCGCCCCGATCGTCAGCGTGCAGCCGACGGCCACCGGGAACGGCTACCGCCTGGTCGCCGCCGACGGAGGCGTCTTCGCCTTCGGCGACGCCGCCTACGCCGGCTCGATGGCAGGCAGGTCGCTCAACGCGCCGATCATCGACATCGCTCCCTCCGCCAGCGGGCACGGGTACCGCCTGGTGGCGGCCGACGGCGGCGTCTTCGCCTTCGGCGATGCGTCGTTCGCCGGCGCCGTGGCGGGTGCGGCACTGAACGCGTGGGCGCCGCGCTCGTAGGCCGGGTCCCTCCCGTCCGTGTAGCAGACTCCGGTCGCATGCAGATCGACTTCAACGGCTCAGAGACCACCAGCCTTGGCGTCGAGATGGAGCTCGAACTGGTCGACGCAGAGACGCGGGAGCTGCGCAGCGCGGCGTCGGAGATCCTCGACGTGCTGGGCGTCGCCCACGGGGACGGCGGCCATCCCAAGGCGAAGCACGAGCTGCTCGAATCGACCATCGAGATCATCACCGGCGTGTGCGCCACGGTTGCCGAGGCACGCGCCGACCTTGCCGCCACCCTGGCCGAGCTCCGCGTGGAGACCGACCGGCGAAACATCGAGATCCTGTGTTCGGGCACGCATCCGTTCTCCCGCTGGGAGGACCAGCAGGTGAGCCCGGACGCCCGCTACCACCAGCTCGTGGAGGAGATGCAGTGGATGGCGCGGCGCCTCCAGATCTTCGGCATCCACGTCCACGTCGGCGTCCGCACGGCCGAGAAGGCCATCGCCATCGCCAACGCGCTGTCGTCCTACATCCCACACTTCCTCGGGCTGTCGGCATCGAGCCCGTTCTGGATGGGCAGGGACACCGGTCTCGCATCCGCACGCTCGAAGGTGTTCGAGGGCCTGCCCACCGCCGGCCTCCCGTACCAGCTGTCGGGGTGGGCGGAGTTCGAGCGCTTCATGACCACCCTCATCTCGGCCAAGGCGATCAGCTCGATTCGTGAGGTCTGGTGGGACATCCGTCCGCACCCGAACTTCGGCACCGTGGAGCTGCGAATCTGCGACGGCCTGCCGACGCTGCGCGAGGTGGCGTCGGTGGCCGCCATGAGCCACTGCCTGGTGGAGTGGATGAGCGGTGTGTACGACCGCGACGGGCAGCTGCCGGTGCACCGGGGTTGGATCATCCGCGACAACAAGTGGCGGGCGGCCCGCTACGGCGTGGATGCCGACATCATCGTGGACGACGACGGCCGGCTCGTGCCGCTCCGCCTCGCCATCGCCGACCTGGTGGACCAGCTGTCGCCCCTGGCCGAGCGACTGGGGTGCGCCGCCGAGTTGGAGCACGCCCTCGTCATGGCGGAGCGGCCGAGCTATGTCCGCCAGCGGGAGGCGGCGGCCGCCGCCGGCGGCTCGCTCGTCGCCGTGGTCGACAGCCTCGTCCAGGAGCTGCACACCGATGAGCCGTGGGTCGCCGCCGAGACGGGCGCCGCCCGCTCGTCGTGATCGCCTCGCCGTCGGGCCACCGCTGGCACAATCAGGGGCCGGGACCAGGGCACCCAGGTGGTCGGCAGTCCCGATGGAGGAGGACAGGTGGACGACGAGGACGACCCGGCACCGGTGACCCGCTCCGCGGCAGGTGACGACGGGACGAGCGCCGTGCTCTACGGCATGTTCACCTCGTTCACCGAGGTGATCGGCAGGCTCGACGGTCGCTTGCAGGCCATGGAGGTGGCCTTGCGGTCAGGTCCCCGGGACGTGACCGGGCGACTGGACGATCTCGACGGCCGCCTGCGCGCCATCGATGCCGCAGTCACGCAGCTGGCCGACGCCGTCCGGCTCCAGCCCCGCCAGGCCGAGGCACCGCCCGCCGGGGGGCCGGGCGAGGTGGCCGAGCTCGCCGCCGTGGTCCGGGCCCAGTCGGAGCAGCTCGACCGGCGCATCGGCGCGCTGGCCGCCGCCATCGACGACCTGCGCGCCCTGCTCCAAGCCCACGCGGACGACGCTGCGCACTCCCTGGGGCGACGGGCCGGGGAAGCCGGTCGTCGCCTGGCCGCCGACCTCGGGCTGCGGACCCGTCCCAAGGGGCCATCGAGCGACCGCTGACGGCCCGCGATCACGGCGCCGCTCACAGCGCTCGGGACCCCGAGCTCCACAGCGTGGGGAGCAGCCAGAAGAACAGCCCGGCCGGCAGCAGCGCAGCGGGGTTCGAGAGGCCCTTCTTCGTACCGCCGAGGGCGGCGAGGGCGAAACAGGCGGCGGCGGCGAGGTAGCAGATGAACTCGACGGTGGGGTCCATGGCTGCGCCAGTCTTCCCCAGCGGCCCGGCCCGGCGGTGGACCCGCGACGCCGTCAGATCACGACCCGCAGGAGCTCCTCGAAGGTGGTCTGTCCGAGGGCGGCCTTGTGCAGGCCGTCGCGGCGCAGGGGCGTCATGCCGAGGCCGACGGCCCGGTCACGCACGGCATCGGACAACGCGCGACCGAGCACCAGGTGGGCCAGGTCCTCCGTGAACGGCATGACCTCGTGGATGGCGAACCGCCCGCGATAGCCCGAGCGCGAGCAGCGGGCGCATCCGACGGCGCGATGGAACATCGGCTGGGGGACGGCATCGGCGAGGCGTTCGTCCCACCCGGCGGCCTCCAGCTCGCTCGGCTCTGGCTCGTACGGCTCCTTGCACCGGTCGCACAGCCGGCGCACCAGGCGCTGGGCCAGCACCCCCGTCAGCGCCGAGGTCACGAGGAAGGGCTCGACGCCCATGTCGATCAGCCGGGCCGGTGTGGAGGCGGCGTCGTTGGTGTGGACGGTGGACAGCACCAGGTGCCCGGTGAGCGCAGCCTCGACGGCGATGGTGGCCGTCTCCCTGTCCCGGATCTCGCCCACCATCACGACGTCGGGATCGGCCCGGACGATGGAGCGCAGGGCGCTGGCGAAGGTGAGGCCGGCCTTGCGGTTCACCTGGACCTGCTTGATCCCGGCCAGGTTGTACTCGACCGGGTCCTCGACGGTCACGATGTTCCGCTCGGGTCCGTGCAGCTCGGTGAGGGCCGCGTACAGGCTGGTCGTCTTGCCCGACCCGGTCGGCCCGGTGACGAGGAGGGCGCCCCAGGGCCGCTGGTAGCAGCTGCGGAACGCAGCCAGCGTCTCGGGCAGGAATCCGAGGTCGCCGACCTCCAGGAGACCGCCGCTGCTGTCGAGGATGCGCACGACCAGCGCCTCGCCGTGCGTCGTGGGGAGGGTGACCAGGCGCAGGTCCACGTTCCCGACGGCCAGGGCCAACGTCACCCGCCCGTCCTGCGGGAGGCGGCGCTCGGCGATGTCGAGCTCGCCCATGATCTTCATGCGGCTCACCACGCTGGAGCGGATGGAGTGCGGGACCGTCATGACGTCGTGCAGCACGCCGTCGACACGGAATCGGATGCGAAGCTCGCGCTCGCCCGGCTCGAAGTGGACGTCGGAGACCCGCTCCGCCACGGCCCGGCTCAGGAGCTCGTTGACGAACTGCACCACCGGGCCGTCCGCTTCGTCGCGGACGGTCGACGCCACGGTGTCGGCATCCTTCTCCTCGGCCGTGTCGGACGCCAGGCGCATCGTGTCCTCGGCCTTGAAGCTCCACACCATGTCGAGGGCGCGTACCAGCTGCCCGGGATCCGCCAGGACGGCCTTCACGGGCGAACCGGTCATGCTGCGCATGTCGTCGAGGGCGAAGACGTCGGACGGGTTCGCCATGGCGACCACGAGCCGCTCGCCGTCCCAGCGGATGGGCAGGGCCAGATGACGCCGTGCGAACGACTCGCGCAGGAGCCGGCCGGCGGTGAAGTCG
>DATAIT010000098.1 GCA_036262515.1 Acidimicrobiales bacterium
GGCGACGGCGGGATCGTCGTAGACGCAGAACCCGCTGGCCCGTTCGGGCATGGCGTGGTGCAGGCCACCGGCCGGGTTGAACGCGTGCTCGGCCCTGCCCGTCCACACCGCCTCGGCGGCGACCAGGGAGGCGCCGGTCGCGCGCGCCGACGCCTCGTGCATCTGCGGGAACACCGGGTTGTCGCCGGGGCCGAAGCCGAACTCCCACCACGGGCCCTTCTCGCCGTGGCCCGCTCGGCGTACGGCGTCGATGTAGCGCTCCCCGTGCACGAGCAGGAGCTCGTCGTCGGTGGCGCTGCGCGCCGGCGTCTCCACCACGCGCTCGCCGTCCACCAGGCCGAAGGCGAGGATCAGATCGCGCGTGAGCACGACGCGCGGGAACCGCAGCGGGTGCTGCGGCCCGAGGTCGTAGCGAGGCGCGTCGTCGCCGTACCACACGAGCTCCACGCGCGCGCTCACGACGTCAGAGCCAGTCCTTGCGCTTGAAGAAGCGGTAGCCGACGAAGGTGATGACCACCATCAACGACAGGGCGAACGGGTAGCCGAAACGCCACTTCAGCTCGGGCATGTGCGTGAAGTTCATGCCGTAGATACCCGCCACGAGCGTGGAACCCAGCAGGATGGCGCCCCACGACGTCATCCGCTTCATGACCTCGTTCATGCGGTTGGACATCATGGCCAGGTTGGCGTCGACGGCGTTGCCGATCAGCTCGCGGTGGGCGTCGAGCTGGTCGACCACCCGCAGCACGTGGTCGTACACGTCCTGCAGGTGGACGCGGGCCTTCTCGTCGACCGAGTCCACCTCGCCTCGCAGGAGTGCGGAGACGACGTCGCGCAGCGGGACCACCACTCGGCGGAACGCCACCAGGCGCCGGCGCACGTTGAAGAGGCGCTGGTGGACCTCGCCGGAGTGGGCGCCGAACTCCAGGAAGATCGTGTCCTCGATCTCGTCGAGCACGTCCTCCGTCTCGTCCGCCACGGCGAAGTACCCGTCGACCAGGTCGTCGAGAAGCACGTAGAGCAGGAACCCGACGCTCGCCACGTCGGGTGTGAGGCGCTCGAAATGGGCACGCGCGGCGGCGTCGTCCCAGGCGCTCCCGTCGTCGTCGTGCTCCCGGACCGTGACGAGCCAGTGGTCGCCGACGAAGAAATCGACCTCCTGGAGATCACCGCTGTAGGCGACCACGAAGGCGTGCGTGGGGTAATGGTCGATCTTGGGTCGCTGGTGGTGCTTGCGCACGTCCTCCATGGCCAGCGGGTGGAGCCCGAACTGCTGCTCGAGGCAGGCGAGGTCGTCCTCGTCGGGCTCCACCAGATCGACCCACAGAAGGCCATCGCCACCGCCGGCGAGCCGGGAGATCTCCTTCGAGTCGTGCTCCTGGGGCTTTCCGCCCCGGTACGTCCGGACGGCGATCACCCTGCACGCTAACCCGCCTCTTTCCGCCCGCCCGTCACCGCACCGAGGAGGCGGCGATGCACACGACGGCCACGCCGGCTGCCACCCGGTAGACGATGAAGGGTGTGAACGAGCGCGTCCGCACCAGCCGCAGCAGCCCCCAGACGGCGACGAACCCGGTGACGGCAGAGGCGATCATGCCCCAGGCGAATGCCGGCCCGAAGCCCGCCGGGATCCCCCCCTCGGCGAACACCTTGGCGCCCTTGTAGACGCCCACACCGCCGATCAGCGGCAAGGCCATGAGGAACGAGAGGCGCGCCGCCGCGTCCCGCGTGAACCGCAACCAGCGAGCCATGGAGATCGTCGCCCCCGACCGGGACACGCCCGGCTGCAGCGCGCACGCCTGGGCCACCCCCATGAGCAGGGCCTCGCGGACCCCGAAGGCGTCGCTCTCACGCTCGGCCTTCAGGCGGTCGGCGGCGAAGAGGACGGCGCCGAACACCACCAGCATCACGCCGATGAGCCACTCGACGCTGAGGTGCTCCTCCACGGTCGAGTCGAGCACGACGCCGACGAGGGCGGCCGGCACCGACGAGAGCAGCAGCAGCCACGCCAGCCGCTCATCCGGATGATCCACCGACCGTCGCCGGAGGGACCGCCAGGCGGCGACCGTGTACCGGGCGATGTCGTGGCGGAAGTAGGCCACGGCGCCCACGAAGGTCCCGATGTGGAGGGCGACGTCGAACGTGCGGTTGAGGTCGGGGTTGCGCGTCAGCTCCGTCCAGTCGAACAGCCACGGGACGAGGATGAGGTGGCCGCTCGACGACACGGGGAGGAACTCGGTCAACCCCTGGACGATCCCGAGGACGATGGCGTGGAGTAGCGGCACGGGTCAGGCGACGGTAGTAGCGGGCGGGCGCCTTCGGCGCGCGCTACGCGCCGCTCATGCTCATGCCGGCGATGGCCAGTGTGACGCCTGCGGCCGAGCCCGGCAGCCAGGTCACGTCGTTGCCGACCGCCACCACGTCGCGCAGCATGCGCTGGATCGTGGACGCCACCGTGATCTCCCGCACTGGTTCGGCCAGCTCGCCGTCGCGGATCATGAGGCCCTCGGCGCCGACCGAGAAGTCGCCGCTCACCGGGTTGACCCCCGAGTGGACGCCGCTGACGCCTTGCACGAGCAGGCCCTCCCCGATCCTCGCCATGATCTCCGCCTGGCTCTCCGTGCCCGGGGCCAGGCTCAGCGCACGGCACCCGACACCGGGCGCCGACTTGAACCCGGCACGCACGGCCGAGCCGGTGGATGGCACGCCCGCCCGCCGCCCGGCGTGCGTGTTGTAGACGAAGCCCTGCAGCACGCCATCGCTGATGAGGACGACCGGCCGGCACGCGAGGCCCTCGGCGTCGTAGGCGGACGCGCCGTAGGCATCGGGGTTGGTCGGGTCCTCGACGAGGGAGACGGCGCCGGCCGCCACCTCCTCGCCGACGCGGTTGGCGAAGAGGGACCGGCCCTTCAGGACCGACTCGCCGTTGAGCGTGCCGGCCAGGACCGCGAGCAGGGTGGTGGCGACACGGTTGTCGAGCACGACGGTGACCCGGGCCGAAGGCGGCTTGCGGGCACCGAGCAGGCGGGTCGACCGTTCCACCGCGTCGGTGGCCGCCTCCCCGATGTCGAGGTCGGCGGGGCTGCGGCCGACGGAGTACCCGCCGCCCGTCTGGGTCTCGTCACCCTCTCCCGCCAGTGCGTACGCCGACACGTGGCATCCGGTTCGCCGGGTCGTGGCCGCGATGCCGGTGCTGGAGGCCACGGCCGACTCCGACGCCCCGTCGCCGTAGTTCGACGACTCGACGGCGCTGATACGGGGGTCACCGGCGCGGACCCTTCGCTCGAGTTCCAGTGCCAGGTCGATCTTGGCCTGGGTCGGGAACGAGGCCAGATCGTCCCGCCAAAGGTCGAGCTCGGCGGCGGCGACGCCCTCCGGCCCGGCCAACCCGAGATGCTCGTCGGGCGTTCCGAAGCCGGCGTTGTCGCGTGCCTCGGCCAACGTCTCCTCGACCACCGACGGGTCCAGCGACCCGGCGTAGGCGAAGCCCTGCCGGCCGCTGGCGAGGACCCGAACGCCCACACCCTCCGACGTCGCCGACGACAGCGATTCGATCTCGCCGCCGTAGATGACCACGTCGGTGTCCGACCGCCGGCTGACGTACGCCTCCACCTGTTCGCCGTCGCGAGCCCATCCGGCGACGCGACTGGCCAGCTCGAGGAGCTCGGTCAACGGGGCGCGCTCAACGGGCAGTGCCGCCGACGGTGACGCCGGTGATGCGCAACGTCGGCTGGCCCATGCCGACGGGCACGCTCTGGCCGTTCTTGCCGCACATGCCACCGCTCGACGCCATGGCGAAGTCGCCGGCCACGGCGTCGATGTTGCGCAGGACCGCGGGGCCGTTGCCGATGAGGTTGGCGTCGCGCAGCGGATGGGTGATCTCGCCGTCCTCGATGAGGTACGCCTCGGTCATCCCGAACACGAAGTCGCCGGTGGCCGGCGTCACCTGACCGCCGCCCATCGACGCCACGTAGACCCCGTGCGGGGTCTGGCGCACGATCTCGTCGGCATCCTCGGTGCCGCCGAGCAGGTACGTGTTGGTCATGCGCACCATCGGCAGGTCCTGGTAGCTCTGCCGGCGGCCGTTGCCGGACGAGGGGCGGGCCGCCTTGCGGGACCGGAGGAAGTCCCACATGTAGTCGGTGAGCATGCCGTTCTCGATGAGCACGTTGCGCTGGGCCGGGCGACCCTCGTCGTCGATGGCGAACGCACCCCACTCGCTGCCCATGGTGCCGTCGTCGACGAGCGTGACGTGCGGGCTCGCCACCATCTCGCCGACCCGGCCGTGGTACACGGACGACCGCTTCTCGATGTGGTCCGCCTCCAGCCCGTGGCCGCAGGCCTCGTGGAACAGCACCGCGCCCCGGCCGGCGGCGATGACGACGGGAACCTTCCCGCTCGGGGCTGGCCGGGCGGCGAGCTTTGCCAGCGCCCGCGCCGTCGCCTTGGCCGCCACCTCGTCGACGTCGACGTCGTCGAAGATCTCGAACCCCATGCTCCGGGCGACCGCCTCGTAGCCGGTCTGCATCCCGGTGTCGCCCACGGCCACGGCGGTCACGCCGAAGCGGGTACGGACGACGTCGTCGGCCGCCAGCAGCCCGTCGGAGTTGGCGACCTGGATGCGCCGGTGGGCATCCACGTACGCCGCGCTCACCTGCTTGACCGCGCCGGCTCCCGAGGCCGAGCGGGCGGCGTGGTCCGCCCGCAGGAGGAGGTCGACCTTCCGGGGCTTGGCCACGTCCTCCGGGGCGATCCGCGGCTCGTAGGGACGCCGGGCCGACGTAGGGGTGAGCGCCACGGTGCGCACACCGCCGCCGCCGCTGCGAGCGGCGGCCGCCGCCGCCCCTGCGGCCTGCTCCAGTCCCTGCTCGCTCAGGTCGCTGGTGTGGGCGAAACCGGTGGTGTCGCCCACGACGACGCGGATGCCTGCTCCCCGATCGCGGCCCGACGTGAGCTCCTCGACCCTGCCGTCGTCGAGACGAGCCGACGACGTGCGCTTGTCCTCCACGAACACCTCTGCGAACTCGCCCCCCGTGCGCAGGGCGGTGGAGAGCGTGCGCCGGAGCACCGCTGGATCGAGCACCTTCCGATGGTACCGCCGGGCCCCGTCGTGGCCGCCAGCGCCACTGGCCACCCGCTGGTCAGCCGCTGAAGTCGAAGAAGTCGACCGTGATCAGGCGGGGCAGCACCGTGGAACGGTCGGGCGGGCGCTCGGTGGTCTTCTCCACGGGCACCTGGACCCTGCGCAGCCGGCCGTCGCCGTCGATCCAGACGTCGGCGTAGAACGCCGGCGCCCCGATCGCCTTGGCGAACGCCTCCACTCGGGCCCGGTGGTCAGGCGGCGTCTCGGCCACCGCCCGTTCCACGTTGATCACCGTCTCGTACCGGAACGTCGAGGTGCCACGCACGGCCGCTCCTCCGTAGGACACCGCGGCAAGGGCGCCGCGCACGAGGTCGACCACCGAGGCCGGATCCTGCAGCTCCGGGTGGACCGTCGCCTTGCGGCCGTCCACCGCTGCGGAGACGGAGCCCCTCGCGTCGAAATCGACCGATCCGTCGCGTTCGGCGTCCGGCGCGGTGGCATCGAAGGAGGCGGCACCCGCCGCCAAGGTGCGGTCCGGAGAGGCGTCCACGACCGCCTGCGGCTCCCCGCGGGGTCCGCCGGTGCGGTCGGAACCGCACGCCACACCGCCCACACCCAGCGCCAGGACGACGAAAAGGGAATCCCAACGGGGCATCGAGAGTTCTAATCTAGGTGCGGTTGATCAGGGGGAGGCACGTGGACATCCGGAAGGTTGCAGCGCCCGCCGTCCGACTGACGGCGACCGTCGTCATGGTCGCATGGCTGTCGCAGCACGTGCACCTTTCCCGCCTGCATACGCCCCCGTGGCGCACCACGACGCTCCTGTGGCTCTCCGCCGCCCTCGCCGTCACCTTCGTCGGGGTTGTGCTCTCGGCCCTGCGGTGGCAGCGCGTGCTGGAGGCCCTCGACCTGGCCGTCTCGGTCCCCACGCTGGTCCGCCACTACCTGGCCGGCCAGTTCGTCGGGAACTTCCTGCCCACCACGATCGGCGGCGACGTGCTGCGGGTGACCAGACTGTCGGCCGCCAACGGCGAGACCCCGCGCACCGTGGCGTCGGTGATGCTCGAGCGCCTCACCGGCTGGCTCGTGCTTCCCGTGCTCACCCTGTTCGCCATCGGCGTGAACCCGGGCCTGCGCCGGGTGGCGCCGGGCCCCGTGTCCACCGCCATGTGGATCGCGTCCACCACGCTGGTGGCGCTGGCCGTGCTGCTCGTCGTCGCCGCCAGCCCGCGGCTGGGCGGGCGCCTCACCAGCAACGAGGGGTGGCGCCGCTTCACCGGGGCCGTGCACCTCGGCCTCGACCGGGTCGTGCACCGCCCGGGCCTCGCCTTCGAGGTGCTCACCGTCGGGTTCGCCTACCAGCTGGCGGTCATGCTCGCCGCCTTCCTGTCGGCCAAGGCGCTGGGCCTGCCCGTGGGGTGGACGGCGGTCCTGGCCTTCTTCCCCGTGGTGGCCATCGTGCAGGTGCTCCCGCTGACGGTGGGCGGCCTCGGCACCCGGGAAGCGGCCCTGGTGTTCTTCCTGCACCCGCTGGGCGTCCCCCAGGCGGATGCCGTGGCCCTCGGCCTCCTCGTGTTCTTCGTGAACCTGGGCGTCAGCCTCCTCGGCGCTCCGGCCTTCGCCTTCGGCAACCGGGCCCGCGTCGTCGCGTGACGGGGTCGCCGGCCGGTGACCTCGAACCCGCCGCCCAGGCCCCTCCTGCTCCCCCGGCGGTCGACCAGCCGGCTCCGGCCGGCGCCCCGGTCAGGGCGTCGCGGCTGCGCTGGTGGCGCGAAGTGCTGTACGTCCTGGCCTTCTACTCGGTCTACAGCTTCATCCGGAACAAGGGCGTGGCCCCCGACTCGGTGGGACTGGCTCGCAGGAACGCGGTCGACGTCATCGCCCTGGAACGCCGGCTGGGCGCCTTCCGCGAGCGGTCCATCCAGCACTGGTTCCTGCGGTGGCCCGACTTCGTCCGGTTCTGGAACGTGTTCTACGGCACGGCCCACTTCGTGGTCACGGTGGTGGCGCTGGTGTACATGTTCCGGCGCATGAGCGCCCGGTACCCCCTGTGGCGGAACACGCTGGCGTGCACCACCGGCCTGGCCCTGATCGGCTTCGCGTTCTACCCGCTGATGCCCCCCCGGCTGCTCCCGGCGTACGGCTTCGTCGACACGCTGAAGGAGCTGGGCGGCCTGTGGTCGTTCGACTCCGGCGCGGTGGCCAAGGTCTCCAACCAGTACGCGGCGATGCCGAGCCTCCACTTCGCCTGGTCGTCGTGGTGCACCTTCGTCCTCTACCCCGCCCTCCGCCGTCGCTGGGCCCGGGTCCTGATGGTCGCCTACCCGTTCATCACCCTCTTCGCCATCGTCGTCACCGCCAACCACTACTGGCTAGACGCCGCCGGCGGGGCGGCCACGCTGGCCACCGGCTTCGTCCTCGGCCGCGCCCTGACCGGATTCCTCGCCGCTCGCGGCCGCCAACCTGTGCCCGCTCCCAGCCCCCAACCGGCCGTCGACAGCGGCGCCTGAGGCCGCGACCACGAGGGGCGCCTCAGCGGAGGGTGCCGGCGGGCGACCGGTCAGCGGCGGGCGGCCGCCCACGTGGCGGCTGCCTCCCGGGCCTCCCGCTCGGCGGGGATGGCCAGGTAGGCGGGACGGTGGCGGCGGAGGCGGCGGAGGTTTCGCAGATACGCCGCCAGGTAGCGCCAGAGGAACAGCGGCACGCCCTGCTCGGCGTACTGGACGGCGTGGACCAGCTCGTGGGCCAGCAGCTCACGCTCTCCGGTCCGGTCGGCGGGGCCGTCCCGGCGCAGGAGGACGAAGCGGCCGAAGGTCATGCCGTCGGCGCCGGGGGCCAGCACGGGACTGCGGAGGACCCGGATCCGGGCCGCCACCGCCGGCGGGATGTGGTCGAAGGCCCGCCGCTCGGCCTCGGTCAGGCTCCGCATCCCGGCCAGCTTGCCAGGTCGCCCTCATCCGCACCGGCCCGTAGGCTCGAAGGGTGGCTGTGCACTCTGCGCCTCCCGCGCCCGAGTCCCTGTCGCGGATCGCGCAGCGGGTCGACGTCCGCATCGAGCGACTGCTCCGGGACGAGCTGGCCCGGTGGAGCCGGCTCGACGCCGACCTGTTCGAGCCGGTGGAGGCCATCCGCGAGCTGGTGATGGCCGGCGGCAAGCGCCTGCGCCCCGCGTTCTGCCAGTGGGCGTACGTCGCCGCCGGCGGTGACGCCGACGACGAGCTCGTCGTCGATGCGGGCGCCGCCCTCGAGCTGCTCCACACCTTCGCCCTCATCCACGACGACATCATGGACGGGTCCACGATGCGCCGGGGGATGCACACCGTCCACCGCTCCTTCGAGGCGCGCCATGCGCTGGCGGACTGGCGGGGCGAGGGGCGCCGATTCGGCGAGGGGGTCGCCATCCTCGTCGGCGATCTGGCCTTCGTGTACGCCGACCTCCTGCTTGCAGGTGCACCCCGACCCGCCCTCGACGTGTTCACGGAGCTCCGCCTCGAGGTCAACATCGGCCAGTACCTGGACCTGCTCGGCACCGTCCGCGGCGGCGTCGGCGTGGACCAGGCCCGCCGCATCTGCCTCTACAAGTCGGGGAAGTACACCATCGAGCGGCCGCTCCACCTGGGCGCGGCGCTGGCCGGTCGTCTCGACGAGCTCGGCCCCGTGCTCTCCCGGTACGGCGGTCCCCTGGGGGAGGCGTTCCAGCTGCGGGACGACCTGCTGGGCGCGTTCGGCGACTCGGTGCTCACGGGCAAGCCCGTGGGCGAGGACCTGCGGGAGGGCAAGCCCACGGCGCTCTACGCCTTCGCGGTGGCCGCCGCCGACGGAGCGGCAGCCAAGCTGCTGGCCGACCGCTTCGGCGCCACCGACCTCAGCCGTGCCGAGATCAGCGAGCTCCAGGCGATCCTGGAGGGTACGGGTGCCCGTCGCCAGGTGGAGGCCTGCATCGACCGGCGCGTGGCAGAGTCGCTGGACGCCCTCGAAGGGGCGATGCTCGACGGCGAGGCCCATGCCCGCCTGGTCGAGCTGGCCCACTTCGTGGCCGGTCGCGACTACTGACGGACACCGGCCCGCGGGCAGGCCTCCCGCTCAGGAGGGAGGATGGTCGCATGGGCGGCAACGGCTCCGACGTGACCCTCGACCTCGACGGTCACGAGGTCAGCGTGACGAGCCCCGACAAGGTGTTCTTCGCCGAGCGCGGTGAGACCAAGCTGGACCTGATCCGGTTCTACCAGGCCGTCCGTGGGCCGCTGCTGGCCGCCATGGGCGGGCGACCGGTGCTGCTCCAGCGGTTCCCGGACGGCGCCGGGGGCAGCTCGTTCTTCCAGAAGCGCGTCCCCTCGTCGCGGCCGCCGTGGCTCCAGACGGTCGAGGTCAGCACGCCCAACGGCACCACCTCCAACGCGCTCGTGGCCGCCGACGTGGCCCACGTGGCCTGGGCCGTGAACATCGGCTGCCTCGGGTTCCACGTCTGGCCGGCCCGGGCCGATCGGCCCGACGTCGCCGACGAACTGCGCATCGACCTCGATCCCACTCCGGGCGTCGACTTCGCCATGGTGCGCGACGCCGCGCTCCTCGTCCGTGACCTCCTGGCCGAGCTCGGGCTCACCGGGTGGCCCAAGACGACGGGGAACCGCGGCATCCACGTGTACCTCCGCCTGGAGCCCCGGTGGGACAGCTACCGGGTGCGGGCCGCCGCCGTCGCCCTGGCGCGCGAGCTGGAGCGCAGGCACGCCGACCTCGTCACCGCCGCATGGTGGAAGGAGGAGCGGGGCCGGAGGGTGTTCGTCGACTTCAACCAGAACGCCCCGCACAAGACCGTCTTCGGCGCATGGTGCGTCCGGGCCCGCCCCGGGGCCCAGGTGTCGACGCCGTTCTCGTGGGACGAGCTCGACGCCTCGTTCCACCCGGACCAGCTCACGATGGCGGTCGTCGCCGATCGGGTGGCCGCGGGCGGCGACCCGTGGGCGGGCATGTACGAGCGGCCGCAGTCCATCGAGCCCCTGCTCGCCATGTACGACCGCGACATCGCCGGGGGCCTCATGGACGCACCGTGGCCGCCCGTGTACCCGAAGCAGCCGAACGAGCCGCCGCGCGTGGCCCCCAGCCGGGCCAGAAAACCCAACGGCTGACGGCGGACGGCGGACGGCGGCCGGCTGCGGACCGACCTCGGACGTCAGCCGCAGGTGCGCAGGGAGGTGCCGGTGGCGGTGGCCGCCCCCTTGCGCTCGGCCGCCCAGTCGGCCAAGGCGTCGGTCAGCTCGGCGGTGTCGGTGGGCGTGTCCATCACGAAGTCCATGCGGACGCACGTGCGCGCCCCGTCCCTCCACGCCACGTAGTGGTCGCCGCCCCATCCGACCGCGGCGGTGCGGGCGACGCTGTCCTTCAGCTCCGAACGCAGCATCAGGGCGAGGAACAGCTGCCCGATCTCGCCGTCGTCGAAGGCCTTGCCGTCCGCCGCCGGCGTCGGGACGGCCTTGGGCGCGTCGCCGCCCAGATAGCGGTCGGGACTGATCACCTGCTCAGAGCTGGCCGGCGGATCGCCGTACGCGCCGTCGAGGCGGGCCTGGCCGCCGGCGCGGACGATGGCGTCCACCAGGCCGGGCCCGTAGGCGTACGGGAACCCGAACAGCACCTCGACGACCTCGGGGACGTCGGGAACGCTGCCGCCCTGGGCTCGCTCCTCGCGGTCGGCTGCCCTCCGGTCGGCCCGCGAGAGCGACTGCCGGTACCGGTCCTCGATGCGGACGGCACTTCCCTCCGTGAGGGCCTGGAACCCGAGGAAGGCCTCGTCGCCGAGGTCGTCACGGTTGAGGCCGAAATGCTGGTCCTCCAGCGCGTGGAGCAGCTCGTGGGCCAGCACGGCTCGCACGAACGGCGTCGGGCGGGTCCCCCGCACGACCAGCTCCTTGGTGTCGGGATCGTAGAACCCCACCACGGCGCCGGCGGTGAAGCTGCGGACGATGGCACCCAGGTCGACGTCGTGGCCGAGAAGGCCCATGGCCTGGAGCACGGACTGGGCGTGCTCGATCTCCTCCTTGTCCTCCTCGTCGCTCTCGTTGACCCGCGCCTCGAAGCGCTCGTCGTCGAGCAGGGTCACGTTGACCGGGTTCTTGAACGCCAGGCCCCGCTCGTCGGCCACGAACGCCTCGATGGAGGGGACGACGTCGGCGACCGAGCCCGCCGCCGGCGTGGTCGTGGTCGAGGAACCGCCGGGTGCCGGCGCCGTGGTCGTGGTGGTGGCCGGCGACGGTGACCCGTCCTCCGGCTCGACCGTCGCCGCGCCCACGAGACCGGCGGCCAGCAGGGCGGCCACGACGGCCGCCACGACGGGAACGGTCCGACGCGGCATCCGTCCACCATGCCCGACTTCGGCGGTGCCTTGCGAAGCGGGCGGCGGGCGGGGAGCATGGGCCATGCGCGTCGTGGTGGTGGGAGCCGGCCTGGGTGGACTGTCGGCTGCGTGCCACCTGGCCGGCCGCGGTCATGAGGTCGTCGTCGTCGAGCGGGCCGACGGTCCCGGTGGGCGGGCCGGCCTGCTCGAACAGGGCGGCTACCGCTTCGACACCGGCCCGTCGGTCATGACGATGACGGGGATCTTGAGCGACGTGTTCGCCGCCGCCGGCGCCGACATGGCCGACCACCTCACCCTCGCCCCCGTCGACCCGATGTACCGGGCCTGCTACGCCGACGGCACAGCCATCCGGGTGCGCCACGGTCGCGACGCCATGACCGAGGAGATCCGCCGTGAGTGCGGCGCGCAGGAGGCGGCCGCATTCGGGCGCTTCTGCGACTACCTCACCGCGCTCTACCGGCTGGAGCTGCCCAACTTCATCAACCGCAGCTTCAATTCGCCGCTCGACCTGGCGTGGCCCGTCGGGCCCATCGTCCAGCTGGTGCGCATGGGGGGGTTCCGCCGGCTCAACCCGGTGGTCGAGGACTACTTCTCCGACCAGCGGCTCGTGAAGCTCTTCTCATTCCAGTCCATGTACGCCGGCCTCTCGCCGTTCGAGGCGCTGGCCGTGTACTGCGTGATCACCTACATGGACACCGTGGAAGGCGTGTACTTCCCGACCGGCGGCATGCACGCCATTCCCAGGGCCCTGGCGGCGGCGGCAGAGAAGGCGGGGGCCACCTTCCAGTACGGGCAGGCCGTGGAACGGGTCGTGCGGCGGGCCGGCACCAGCGGCCCCGTCACCGGCGTGCGCCTCGACACGGGCGAAGTCGTCACCGCGGATGCGGTCGTCCTCAACCCCGACCTGCCGGTCGCCTACCGCTCGATGGTGCCCGAGGTCGACATGCCCCGCACGGCCCGGAAGGGGCATTACTCGCCGTCGGCCGCCGTCTGGCTGGCGGGGGTGAAGGGGGGGTGGCCGGCAGACGCCGCGCACCACAACATCCACTTCGGCGCGGCGTGGAAGGGTGCGTTCAAGGCGCTCCTCGACGACGGTACGCTGATGCCCGACCCGTCGATCCTGGTGAGCGCCCCGTCGTCGTCCGACCCGTCCCTCGCGCCCGCGGGTTGCACGTCGATGTACGTGCTCGAGCCGGTGCCCAACCTCGACGGGCGCGTCGACTGGGTCTACGAGCGCCAGCGCCTCAAGGACGACCTGGCCGGGCGCGTGGCCGCCCTCGGCTACCCGTCGGAGGTGGACGTCGAGTACTTCTTCGATCCCACCGACTGGGAGCGCCAGGGAATGGAGCGGGGAACGCCGTTCGCCCTGAGCCACAAGTTCTTCCAGAGCGGTCCGTTCCGACCCAACAACGTGAGCCGGAAGGTGCCGGGCCTCGTCTTCGTCGGCTCCGGCACGGTGCCCGGCGTGGGCGTTCCGATGGTGCTCCTGTCGGGTCGCCTGGCCGCCGACCGGGTGGAGGAAGTCGGGCGGTGACGCCGGTGGCGGCCCGCCGGCGAGGCACCCTTCCGGTGTCGCTGGAGGCGTCGTACGAGAACTGCCGGAAGCTCAACAAGCGCTACGGCACCACGTACTACTGGTCCACGTCGCTGCTCCCCAGGGTCAAGCGCCACCACGTGCACGCGCTCTACGGGCTGTGCCGCTATGCCGACGACATCGTCGACGACCTCGGGCCCGCACCGCTCGCTGCACGGGAGCGGGCCCTGGCCGAGTTCGGTGAGGCCTTCTTCGCCGGCGTCGCGGCCGGTCGGTCGGACCACCCCGTGCTCAAGGCGGTCGTGCACACCGTGCGGGCATTCGACATCGACCCGGACTGCGTGCGCCGATTTCTCCGGTCGATGACGATGGACCTGTCCGTCGAGACGTACGAGACCTTCGACGACCTCCTCGACTACATGGACGGGTCGGCGGCGGTGATCGGCGAGATGATGCTGCCCATCCTCGAGCCGCTGGAGGGCGCCGCGCTGGGGCATGCCCGCGACCTCGGCGTCGCCTTCCAGCTCAGCAACTTCTGGCGCGACGTCGGCGAGGATCTCCGGCGCCGGCGCGTCTACATACCCCAGGAGGACATCCGGAAGTTCGGCGCCGAGCAGGCCCTGGCCGAGCGGCGGGTGACCCCCGAGTGGGTGGAGCTGATGCGCTTCGAGATCGATCGCACCCGTGCGTACTACGCGTCCGCCGATCTCGGCATCCCCATGCTCCCTCCGGTGGGCGCCCGGTGCATCGCCGGCGCCCGACGCCTGTACTCGGGGATCCTCGAGCGCATCGAGGCCGCCGGCTACGACGTCTTCACGGCTCGGGTGCGGGTGCCCACGTGGCAGAAGCTGGCCGTCGCCGGCCGCCTCGCCCGGCCCGGTGCCGGCTCCGCCTCCGCCTGGCGCGCACGCTGACCACGTCGCCGCGCACCGCCCGCCGTGGCAGCCCCGCGGCCGTGCCCTGCGCCGGCCGGGAGCACGCAGTTGTGGGCTTCTTTTCCCGCGAGGCGACACCGGGTGTCGTGTTCCGGGAAAAGAACGGTGGCGGATGAGCGCCACCCGCCTCGCCTTCGAGTCGCTGCGCTGGCTCACTGGCGTGTGGCTGCTGTGGCGGATCCCCCGCTGCCGGCCCGGACGCGGTGACCCGGAGGCGGCGGCGGGCACGAGCGTGATCGTCCCGGCCAGAGACGAGGAGGCCACGCTTCCCCGGCTGCTGGCGTCGTTGGCCGAGCAGGAGCCGCCGCCGGGCGAGATCCTCGTCGTCGACGACCACTCGGCCGACGCCACGCCCACGGTGGCGCGTCGCGCCGGCGCCACGGTGGTAACCGCGCCGCCGCTTCCTGCCGGGTGGACGGGCAAGGCGTGGGCGTGCTGGACGGGCGCCCGGAGCGCCGGCGGTCGCACCCTGGTCTTCCTGGACGCGGACACGACGCTCGATCCCGGCGGCCTGGCCGCACTCCTGGATGAGCACCAGCGGCGGGGCGGGCTGGTCTCGGCGGCGCCGGACCACGTGACCGAGCGCCCCTACGAGCAGCTCTCGGCCTTCTTCAACGTGGTGGCCATGATGGGGCTCGACGCCTTCGACCCCCTGCGCCGGCGGCGGGCCCCGCGGGGGGCGTTCGGGCCGTGCCTGGTGACCACGGTGGACGACTACACGGCGGTCGGCGGCCACCGAGCGGTCCGCGGCAAGGTCGTCGAGGACGTCGCCCTCGCCCGCCGCTACACGGCCGCAGGACGCCGGCTGACGTGCCTTGGCGGGCGCGGCGCCGTGCGCATCCGGATGTACCCGGCCGGTCCCTCGCAGCTGGTCGAGGGGTGGACGAAGAACTTCGCCGGCGGGGCCGGCGCCGCCCGCCCGACGACCTTCCTGCTCGTCTCCATCTGGCTCTCGGGGTGCATCTCGGCGCCGTGGTACCTGGCCATGGCCGGCTCCGGCCGGGGGGCGCTGGCCGGGCCGGCCGCCGGCGGCCTGTACGCGGCCTACGCGATCCAACTGGCCTGGATGCTGGGCCGGATCGGGCGGTTCCGGCGGGCCACCGCCGCCGCCTACCCGGTCCCTCTGGCCTTCTTCCTCGCCGTCTTCGCCGGTTCGCTCGTCCTCACCCACGTCCGGGGCATGGTCACCTGGCGGGGCCGGTCCATCGCCACGCGGCCTCCCCCGACCACGCGGCCCGAGCCGGCGCCCGAGGAGCAGGGGGCGACCGGGTGAGCCTTCGCCGGCTGCTGCCGGTGGTGGGTGCCGACGCCGCCGCCTGGGCGTGCGTGCAGGTCGGCTCGGGATACCTCGCCCACCGCCTGCCCGATCGGGTCCTCGACCACGACGGGTGGCTGCTCCGCGAGCGACGGTGGGAGCGCGACGGCCGCTTCTACGTCGAGACGGCGCGCATCCGCCGGTGGAAGGCGCTGCTGCCGGAGGCGGGGGACGTCTTCGCAGGCGGCCTCAGCAAGCGTGCGCTGCCGGGACGGGCGGAGGCCGACCTGACCGCGCTCCTGCGCGAGACGCGCAGGGCCGAGCTGGCCCACTGGCTCATGGTGGCGCCCACCCCGTTGTTCGTGATCGCCAACCCGGCCGTGCTGGCGCCGTGCATGGCCGTCTACGCCCTGGCCGTCAACCTCCCGTGCATCGCCGCCCAGCGCTACAACCGCATCCGCCTTCGGCGAACCCTCGCACGGGCCGGCCGCGCCGGCGGCCGGGTGGCCTGACGCCGGGCCGGCCGCCTGCCCAGCGGTTCTGGGTATGGAAATTGACCGCCAGCGGTCGATTTCCGCTGCCAGAACGGCACGAGGCGAGGCGGCGAGGGGTCTCAGGCCGCGGACGTGACCCCGTCGCCGCGGCCGGACGGCGTCGCGAAGGGGTCCCAGGTGGCGGTGGCCGCCTTGGCCCGCAACGCCTTGGGCACGAGGGGGACGAGCATCCCGAACGGCTCGCCGCCGTAGAGGTGATGGATGCGGTGGGACGCCTTCATCCACTCGAGCAGGCGGTAGCGGCCCTGCACCAGGGGCAGGCGGCGGTGGATGTAGATCTCGTGGACGAACAGATACGAGATGCCGTACAGGGTGATCCCTGCGCCCACGAGCACGAGCTCGCCGATCGAGCGGAGGGTGCCGACGGCGAAGGCGGCGATGGCGACGGACGAGAACATCAGCGGGTACAGGTCGTTCAGCTCGAACCCGCCCTCGCTCGTGTCGTGATGGCTGCGGTGCAGCCCGATGCCGAAGCCGTGCATCACGAAGCGGTGGGTGAGGTAGCTCACACCCTCCATGGCGCACAGGGCGGCGGCGACGATGAAGGCGCCGGTCATAACCGTCCCAGGATACCGGCCCTGGCCCGCTCCTCCGCCGTGACGGGGCCCGTGCGCCGGCCCGCCCGGTCCCAGAGGACCATGACGAGGGTCAGCATGGCCCAGGCGTAGACGAACTCCTCGGTGGGGATGTCGAGCGGCCACCGCCAACCGCTCAGCACCGAGTCGTTGTACCGGATGATGGGAGCCGACAGCTTCGTCATCCATCCGTCCACCGGGATCTGGAAGGCGAAGACGACGGCCATGGCGATCCAGTAGGCCTTCTGGCGGAACAGCCCGGTGCGCAGCACGCGCAGTTCGAGGACGACCACGGCGACGGCGGCCAGGATCGAGAAGCCCGGGTAGGCAGGGATCACCGGTCGGCCCTGCCGAAGCGGGCGAGCACGTTGCGCACGGCCTCGAGCGTCAGGAGGCCGCATACCGGCACCGCCACGAAGAACACGACCTCGTCGAGCGGGATGCCCGGCAACACGTTCCACCCGGTGGTGTAGCGCGGGTTGAACCCCCAGTGGTCGCGGGCCACCGCGACCATGTCCCAGACCAGCAGCACGGCGGCGACGGGGAGGACGGCGGCGAGCAGGCGGCGGGGCTGGCGCCACACCCGCGCGCCGAGGAGGATCTCCAACGGAAGCGTCAGGAATAGGCACAGGGCCATGAGGATGAGGTACTGATAGCGGTTCATGACGATCGATCCGGTTGTGACGGCGGGGACGGCGGCACCCGTGGTGCTGGGCGCGGGCGAACGCCTCATGCTACGTACCGAGTCCCCATTGCAGATGGTCGACATCACGGCCGAGGTGGCGGCCGCCGTGCTGCGCGCGGGGTTGGCCGAGGGCGTGGCCAGCGTCTTCTGCCCCCACACCTCGTGCGGGCTCGCCGTCACCGAGGCCGAGGACGGCCACCACCGCGATCTCGCCGCCGTGCTCGAGGAGCTTGCGCCGCAAGGCCGGGCATGGGACCACGACGACCTGACCACCCGTTGGCAGAACCTCGAACCCGACGAGCGGCGGAACGGCTGGAGCCATATCCGCCACCTCCTGGCCACGTCGCCGTCGCTGGTGCTGCCCGTGCTCGACGGCGCCCTCGCCCTCGGGCGGTGGCAGGCCCTCTTCCTGGTGGAGCTCGACGGCCCGCGCGCCCAGCGCACCGTCGTCGTCCAGGCGTGGGGGCGGCCCGCCGGGTCCCTCTGACGACATCGGGACGGCGCGTGTGCACGCTTTCTCCACACGGCCTGCACGGGTCCTCCACCGAGTGCATGTACATCCGGGACCGGCACTACGTTGGATTGCACATGGTGCTCGAGCGAGTCAACAGTCCGGCCGACCTCCGCCCGCTCAGCGCCGACGAGCTCACGATCCTGGCCGGGGAGATCCGCGAGTTCATCGTCCAGGCGGTGGCGGTCACGGGTGGCCACCTCGGCTCGAACCTGGGCGCCGTCGAGCTGACCCTCGCGTTGCACCGCGTGTTCGAGTCGCCGCGCGACGTCATCCTCTGGGACACGGGCCACCAGGCCTACGTCCACAAGATCGTCACGGGCCGTCGGGACGCCTTCGCCACGCTGCGCCAGGCGCAGGGCCTGTCGGGGTATCCGTCACGCGCCGAGTCCGAGCACGACTGGGTCGAGAACAGCCACGCCTCCACCATCTTGAGCTACGCGCACGGCATGGCCACCGCCGTTCACGACGCCGGCTCGAACCGCCGGGTGGTCGCGGTGATCGGCGACGGCTCGATGACGGGCGGCATGGCGTTCGAGGGCCTCAACAACCTCGGGCACAGCGGCAGCCGGGTCGTCATCCTCCTCAACGACAACGGCCGCAGCTACGCCCCGACCGCCTCGCGCCTGGGCGAGAGCCTCACCAGGCTGCGGCTGCGCCCCGGATGGGTGCACCTGCGCGAGCGCATGGAGCAGCTGGTCCTGGAGATGCCGGCATTCGGCGGGCTGGCCTGGTCGAGCCTGAACGGCGCACGGGCCGCCGTGCGCGAGATGTTCGAGCCGTCGGTCTTCTTCGAGGACCTGGGTGTGCGGTACACCGGCCCCATCGACGGCCACGACATCGCGGGCGTGGAGGATGCCCTGCGCAAGGCGGCCGCCTACGACGGTCCCATCGTCGTGCACGTGCTCACCCAGAAGGGGCGGGGCTACCCGCCCGCCGAGGACGACACCGAGAAGTGCCTGCACGACACCCCCGTCTTCGACACGGCCACGGGACCGCCCAAGTGGGCACCCGCCGGCTACACCGAGGCGTTCGCCCGGGCCATGGTCGAGATCGGCGAGAGACACCCCCAGGTGCACGCGATCACCGCCGCCATGCCCGGGCCCACCGGGCTGATCCCGTTCCAGGAGCGCTTCCCGGACCGCTTCCACGACGTGGGCATCGCCGAGCAGCACGCCGTCACCGCTGCCGCCGGCATGGCCATGGGCGGCCTGCGCCCGGTGGTGGCCGTGTACTCGACGTTCTTCACCCGGGCCTTCGACCAGGCCAATCTCGACGTCGGCCTGCACCAGCTGCCCGTGGTCTTCGCCCTCGACCGGGCCGGCGTCACCGGCGACGACGGGCCCTCCCACCACGGCCTGCTCGACCTGGCCCTGTGCCTGCAGATCCCCGGCATGGCCGTGTTCGCTCCCTCCACCGCCCACGACGTGGGCGTGATGCTCCGCCTGGCCCTGGAGTCGGACGGCCCGGCCGTGGTCCGCTACCCCAAGGGCAAGGCCCGGCGGGTGGCCGCCGAACCCGAGCTCGGTCTGTGCGGCCGGCACCTCCGCACGGGCGACGGCGGCCTGTGCGTGCTCGCCGTCGGCTCCATGGTGGAGCCCGCACTCGCTGCCGCGGACGAGCTGGCCGCCGGCGGGCTCGACGCCGGTGTCTGGGACGTGCGGGTGGTGCGGCCGCTGGACCCCGAGCTGGTTGCCGACGCCGCGTCGCACCGCGTGGTGGTCACGGTCGAGGACGGAACCCGGATCGGCGGCGCCGGCGCGTTCATCGCCGACGCCATCGCCGCCCACTGTGCCGACACCGGCGCGCCGGCTCCCCGGGTCGTGGTGCTCGGCACACCAGTGGCCTTCATCCCCCAGTCGCCGGCCGGCTGCATCCACGCCGCACTGGGCCTCGACGGCCCTGGCATCGCCCGCACGGCCCGAGCGGCGGTGGCTGCGCCGGCCGTCCCCTCCACCTGAGGGACCGCCACGGGGTGGTCGGCGCTCGGCCAGCGAGCCGACCGGCCCTCAGCTTGCGAAGCGACCGATCCCCAGGGTGACGCCCGAGTCGGCGTAGGCGCCGCCCAAGAACAGGCGCATCGTGGCCGTGTAGGCGCCGGAGAAGCGCAGACGCAGCCGAAGCGTCGACCCGTCGACCACGGTCGTCGGGGGCACGTCGAAGGTGTACTCGGCACGGGTCGGCTCCGCGCCGACCTCGTCGTGACCGTCGATCAGTCGCTCGACCTGGCCCGACGCCACCGGGACCGTCCGCCCGGCCCCGTCGACCGCCTCCAGCGTGTAGCTGATCCGCGACGCAGCCACAGCCGACCAGACGGCCGCCGCCGGGTCCGCCAGCCACAGGGTCATCGAGGCGGGGCCGCCGAGCGTCACTGCGTGCGGCAGCGGCGGCGAGGTGAACTCGGCGGGGGTGTCGGCCACGTGGGTCACCGGATAGCCGACCAGTCCGGTGGAACAGCCCTCGACCGTCTTGGCGGGACCCATGAGACCGACCGGCGCGCCGGGCGCCAGCGTGCACCCCTCGGGTGACGGCACGGCCAGCGGGATCGGGAGCGGCACGGGCAGTGCACCGGCCAGCGGGGCTGACGCCGAGTCGTCCAATGTCTGGAAGTACAGCGTCTGCTCGGATTCGCGGACGAAGCGCGGCTCGGAGGGCGTCCGGGCGGCGGCCGCGTTGGGCACGACCTGGGCGACGGCCACGGTCACCGTGTTGCCGATGAGGGCGTCGGTGTCGGCCGCCCCGACGACGCCCTTCACCGTCGCCGTCCACCGGCCGAACGCCACATCGCCCGCCGCGGCCACGTCGACGAACACCGAGGAGACCCCGGCCGCCGGCGACGCCGTGCTGGTACCCAGCACGCGGCCGCTGGCGTCGGAGAGTGTGATCTGCCAGTCGAACGGGTTGGCGCCCACCAGCCCGAGGCTCGGGTAGGTGGCCACCGCCTTCACCCCGCTCGTGCCCGGGGGGACGTTGAGCTCGAAGGAGCGGGTGTCCGACCCGCCCACGGTCACCGGCAGCGGGTTGAACGACCACAGGTCGGTCGAGCGGACGCCGAACGGGCGGGCGCCGAGCACCCGTGCATCGGCCTCGCCCTGCAACCGGTCGAGCAGGGCCTGGGTGAAGTCAGCCCTGCGGACCAGGGCCACCGCCGCCGCCCCGTCGATGAAGCCGTAGCCGTTCTGCCAGAACGCGGCATCGCCGACGGGCCCGGCCGTCACCTGGAGCACCTGTTGCACCTGGTCGGGCGTGAGCGAGGGCCGGGCCTGGAGCAGCACGGCGGCCATGCCGGACACGTGGGGCGACGACATGCTGGTGCCCGACAAGGTGGCGGTGCCGCCGGGGAGGGCCGGTGAGAGAACCCCGATCCCGGTCGGCGTTCCGGACGAGACGATGTCGGACCCCGGGGCGGTCACGTCGGGGTGGTAGATGCCGATGCGGTCGCCGTCGAAGTGCAGGTGGCGATCCGTCGGGACGTCGGCGGGCAGCGAGTTGTCGTTCTCGTAGCCGCCCGACGTGAACGGGGATCGCTCCTTCGACGTCGTCGCCGATGCCGCCGAGATGACCCACGGGGCGACCGAGTACGGGTTGATGGTGCCCTCCTCCCCGTCGTTGCCGGCCGAGAAGACCACCACGATGCCGGCGTCGTGGAGGGCCCGGCTGGCCACGTTGATCGGGTGGCGGGGATCGAACATGCGGCCCGCCGAGCCCCAGGAGTTGTTGACGACCCGGATGCCCCAGGCGTCCTTGTGGGCGAGGATGTCGTCGAAGGCGGCCAGCACCGTGAATATCGAGATCGCCTCGCCCGAGCCGTACCCGATGATGCTGGCGTCGGGCGCCACCCCGACCTGGTCGGGGCTCGTGTGGGCATCGGCTGCGACGATCCCCGACACGTGGGTGCCGTGGCCGGACGTGGTGTCACTGTTGTTGTACGGCAGGGTGTCCACCGGTACCACCAGGGTGCCAGGCGGCTCGGACGGCAGGTGCTTGCCGCCCAGGACGTCGAGGTGTTCCGGGCCGATCAGCTTGAGGTTGTGGGTCACGTGGTCGGCCAGGTCGGGATGCGTTGCGTCCACGCCGGTGTCGACGATGGCCACGCCGACGCCCTTGCCGGTGAGACCCTCCGTCCGGAGTGCGTCGACCCGGATGGCCGCCGTCGACCCGGCCGAGAAGTACGACAACCGCTGGTCCGGGTAGACGTCTGCGGCCAGACCCTTGCCGACCGCCGCCTGCAGCTGCGCCCTGGTGCCCGACACGAGCGCGAGAGGGAGGTTGTGGAGC
Organism: Acidimicrobiales bacterium; assembly: GCA_036262515.1. Taxonomy (GTDB): domain Bacteria; phylum Actinomycetota; class Acidimicrobiia; order Acidimicrobiales; genus JAHFUS01. The sequence goes on from DATAIT010000098.1 coordinate 21,760, forward strand.
GGGACGACGTCCAACCCCAGGGCGCCGAGCGGGCCCTGCGACCGGGCGGCTCGAGCGGCACCCGAGCGGCCGAAGGTGGCGACGGCGAACAGCTGGTCGGTGGCGGCGGCGGGCACGGCGGCCAGCGCCGCCAGTCCGCGGTGCACGTCGACGGTCGGCGTCGACGGCGCCGGCGCGGCGGCCCGGCGCACGCCCACCGTGGCCACCGCGGTGCCGAGGGTGCACGAGATGAGCGCGGCAAGGACCGCGATGATCACACGTTGAGCACGACGCATCCATCCACCTTCCACCTGGGGCCAGCGAGGGCCCTGTGGCGGAGGGTACCTGAGGTCCGCGTTACGGCAAAGGGGGGCTTTCGTCCCACATGGGGACCATCCGGACGGCCGGCTCGACCGATTCCACCAGCTCGGGACCGTCGTTGCGGACGCTGTTGACCGCCGGCCCCACCGGCACGACCTCGAGGAGCTCGTCCGCGCACGGGCGCAGGAGGGCGCTCAGGGCGTCCACGTCGGTGACGGACGGATCCAGCCAGCGATCCCACGCCTGCGGTGGGAGCACCACCGGCATCCGGTCGTGCAGCGCCGCCATGACCCGGTTCGGCGCGGTCGTGAGCACGGTGCACGTTCGCAGGCGCTCGGCTCCGGCGTCCCGCCGGTCCATCCACACGTCCCACAGCCCCGCCATGGCCAGCGGCGCGCCGTCCCGGGAGCGGATCAGGTAGGGCTGCTTGGGGCCGTTCGCCCCGCTAGCCCGCCACTCGTAGAAGCCGTCGGCGGGCACGATGCACCGGCGTTGCTGAAGCATCCGCCGGAACCCCGGTCGCTCGACGAGCGTCTCCGACCGCAGGTTCACCATGCGCCGTCCCGGCGACGGGGTGTCGGCCCAGCTCGGCACGAGACCCCACGACAGCGTCCGGAGGCGCCGGGTCCGCCCGACGCCGGCGATGGCGACGACCGGGTCGCTCGGCGCCACGTTGAAGCGGGGTGCCTGCTCCTCGTCCAGCCGCACGTCGGCGGCGAGGAACCGCTCGGCCAGCACCGACACGGGCGTCGACGAGACGAAACGACCGCACATCGTCCCGACGGTATCCGCCCCTGGGCGACCAGCGCATGGACCGGGGCTCCTGGGAGCGTTAACCTGCCGGACACTTGAGCGGCACCCCCCGAGCCCGGAGCAGCCCGATCGAACGCAACCTCCCTCCCGACCCTGTCGCGGCGACGGTGAACCAGAAGTCGGTCCGCCGCCTCGGACCTCGGGAGTTCATCCGACTCCAGCGGATGACGTACGTGCTCGTCCGCCACCTCCTCCCCGGGCTGCTCCGGAAGAAGAACCGCACGGCGGAGATGCTGGCGCCCCGGCTGTACCGGGTCGTCACCTCGCTGGGCCCTCCCCTGGTGAAGCTCAGCCAGGTGGTGTCCTCGAGCCCCGGGCTGTTCCCCGCGCCCATCTCCCACCAGTTGCGCGACCTGCTGGACGCCGCCCCACCCGAGAAGTGGGAGCACATGGAGAACGTCCTCGAGAAGGGGCTGGGCGGGTCCTCCGACCAGTTCTTCTCGAAGATCGACCCCGATCCGCTGGCTGCTGCGTCCATCGCCCAGGTGCACGCCGCCACCCTCCGGGACGGGACCGAGGTGGTGGTCAAGATCCGCCGGCCCGGCGTGGAGAAGAAGTTCCTCCGCGATCTGCGGCTGCTGCGGGTCACCGCCCGGCTGGCCCAGCGCTTCTCGAAGTCGGCGAGGGTGCTCAACCCCGTGGCCATCGTCGACGACGTGGTCACCACCTTGGGCCAGGAGCTCGACTTCGGTCGTGAGGCGGCCTCGATGGAGCGATTCGAGGCGAACCTGCGCTCCTTCGGGTCCAACGACGCCATCCGGGTGCCGGCCGTCCACCATGCGTACTGCGGCCACGGCGTGCTCACCATGGAGCGCATCGACGGCATCAAGGTCGACGACCTGCCCAGCCTCCTGGAGACCGGCTTCGACCTGTTCAACCTGCTGCGGGCAGGTGTCCGGGCGTGGATCGAGGCGGCCTGCGAGCACGGGTTCTTCCACGGCGACGTGCACGCCGGCAACCTCATGGTCGACCGCGACGGCAAGGTCGTCTTCCTCGACTTCGGCATCATGGGCCAGCTGGACGACGTCACCCGCGACCTGGTGCGACGGGGCGTCGTGGCCATGCTGCACCGGCAGGACTTCGGCGAGGTCACCCGCTGCCTGGCCGAGCTGGGCTGCCACCTCGGGCACCGCACCGACCACGAGCGGGCGGCGGCTGCCATCTCCCGCCTGGTGACACCCTGGCTGTCCAAGCCCATCGCCGAGATCGACTACCTCGAGATCTTCGGCCAGGCCGTGCGGGCGGCGAGGCCCAAGGGCGTGCAGCTGCCCCGCTCGCTGGTGCTGCTCGGCAAGCAGGTCCTGTACTTCGAGCGCTACGCCGTGCTGGTGGCGCCCGACTACGACATCCTCGCCGACACGTGGCTCATCGAGTTCATGATCGACGGCTACCAGCCGCCGTCGAGCGGCGGGCCGGATGCCGGGTCCGCCTCGAGCGCCGTTGACGTGCCCAACGGCACCGGGGCCGGGGTTCCCGTCGCCGAGGGCGGGCCGCGCCCGGCGGATGACCCGTCGCCTTCCCGTCGTGGCGGCGTCGCCGTGGGCGCCAACGGCACGCGCCGGCGGAGGAAGCGACCCGCCGTCGACTGAGACGGCGACGCGTACAGACGTGCAGCACAGGCCCGTAACCGGAGGTGGGACGTGAGGGACAAGCAGGTGACAATCCAGCGCGAGTTCGGCGTCGGCAACGGCCAGCGGCCGATCATGCTGGCGATCGCGGGCGACAGCGGCACCGGGAAGACCACCATCACGGCCGGCCTGGTGAAGGCGCTGGGCGCCGAGCGGATGACGTCGGTGGGGGCCGACGACTACCACCGCTACGACCGCGAGGAGCGCAAGGAGCTCCCGTTCACGCCGTTGCACCCGGACTGCAACTACATCGACATCATGGAGCAGCACCTCCACCACCTGTCGCTCGGCCACCCCATCCTCAAGCCCGTGTACAACCACGACACCGGCACGCTCGACCGTCCCGAGTACGTCGAGCCGCGCGAGTTCGTCATCGTCGAAGGCCTCCTCCCGCTGCACACCAAGGTGTCCCGGGCCTGCTTCGACATCACCGTCTTCCTCGAGCCGCCCGAGGACATACGCATCAAGTGGAAGCTCGACCGGGACACCAAGAAGCGGGGCTACACCGAGGATCAGGTCCGCAAGGAGCTGGAGAAGCGTGAGCCGGAGTCGTCGGAGTTCATCCGCCCGCAGCGGACCAACGCCGACATCGTGGTTCGCTTCTCGCCCATCGAGGAGCGGGGCGAGACACCCGACGACCCGCTCAGCGCGTACCTCCTCCTGCGGCCCACGATCAGCCACCCCGACCTGTCCTCGATCCTGAGCGACGACGTGCGCAGCGCCATGCACCTCAAGCTCCGGCGGGATGCCGACGGCAAGCCCGTCGACTCCGTGCACATCCACTCCTACGCCAAGCGTGAGGAGACCCGACAGGTGGAGGAGGCCATCTGGGCGGAGCTCGGCGTGGACGAGCCGGTCCCCGAGGCGCTCGGCATGATCGACCCCGAGACGCGCGACGAACCCCTCGCCCTCACCCAGCTGATCCTGCTCTACCACCTGATCCAGGCGAGGACGGCCGTCGACGCCAAGGGCTGACCGGCCACCCAGCTCCGCTGACGTCTCCGCCGGCGACGTCAGCGGGGAGGGCGCCTCGAGATGGTGATGAGGCCGCCCCCGCAGGTGCACAGGGTCTCCTCGCACCGGTGCTGGCCCTCGGTGGCCTCCAACCGGTCGAGCACCCCTCGCAACGTCTCCCCGAGCGAGCGCAGCTCCTCGATCCGTCGCTCCGTCTCAGCCAGCTTGCCCTGCACGAGGGCGGCCAACTGGGGGTGGTTCTCGCCGCAGCAACCCTCGGCCACGTGGATGAACTCGTTGGCTTCGGCCAGGCTCAGCCCGAGGACCTTCGCTCGGTTCACCAGTTCGATGCGGCGCAGACTCTCCCGGTCGTACAGGCGGTATCCGGCGTCGGTGCGGGCGGCCGGCTCGACCAGGCCCAGGGCCTCGTAATGACGGAGCGCCTTGCGGGTCAGCCCGGTCCTGCGCCCGACTTCGGCCACGCTCAGCAGCGCATCGTCTCCCACGACCCCATTCTACGGCCCGCCCGCCCCTTTCCCGGGCCCGCCGGCGAGGCGATGGACCGACACGGCGTACTCCGCCGCCTCGTCCCAGGGCCGGTGGTCCCACGTGGCCCAGCGCCCGACCGGATCGAGCCCGGCTCGCCGGCAGTGGTCGTCGTAGGTGTCGATCGGGAGGCGCCCGTCCAGCTGGAAGCCGGCGACCAGCGCTCCGCCCGGCGCCAGCAGACAGGCCAGGTTGGCGACGACGGCACCCTCGGTGCCGGGCTCGAGGAAGATCATCACGTTGCCGGCCGCCACGATCGTGTCGAACCGCCGGCCGGGCTCGAGCAGCAGCGCCTCCTCCAGGCCGGCGCCGGCCAGGTCGGCCTCCCGCCACACGAGGTCGGGCGCCTTGGCCCGGGCCGCCGCCAGCATGCCTGCGTCCAGGTCCGCCCCCACCACGTCGAAGCCGCGACGGGCCAGCTCGATGGCCACCCGGCCGGTGCCGCACCCGGCGTCGAACACGGAGCCGCCCGATGCGGTGAGGGCGGCGACGAAGGTGGCCTCGCCGTGCATGTCGCGACCCGCGCGTTCGCCCTCGGCGAACCTGCGGTCGTACTCCTCGGCATCGGGCCGCTCCGATCGGGACCAGCGGCTCACCACGCCCTCACACCGCGACGTTAGGCGCCTGGCGGCGCCTCATCCGTCGGACCCACCGGCGCCCGACGGGGTCCATCCCCACCCGGGCCCCCGGCCGGGAGCCGACCCGTCCGCCCGGATGACGTGCACGAGCGCGTTGATGAGGGCGAGGTGGGTGAACGCCTGCGGGAAGTTGCCCAGGTGCCGCCCGGTGCACGGGTCGATCTCCTCGGCGTAGAGGCCGAGCGGGCTGGCGTAGTTCAGCAGCTTCTCGCACATCTGGCGCGCCCGGGCGATCTCGCCGATCTCGGTCATGGCCGACACCAGCCAGAACGAGCAGATGGCGAACGCCCCCTCCTCGCCGCCGACGCCGTCGTCGGTCTGGTCCACGTGGTAGCGGTGCACCAGCCCGTCGACGGTCAGCTCGTCGGCGACGGCCAGCACGGTGGCCCGGATGCGCTCGTCGCCGGCCGGGAGGAAGCGCACGAGGGGCAGGAGGAGGAGCGACGCGTCGAGCGCCTCGCTCCCGTAGTGCTGGGTGAAGGTCCCCCGGTCCCCCACGCCGTTCGTGCACACGTCGTCGCGGATCTCCGCCGCCGCCTCCGCCCACCGCGTCTCGGTGTCGGCGTCGTCCCGCAGCCGGGCGAGCCGCGCCCCGCGGTCGGCCGCCACCCAGCACATCACCTTCGAGGAGGTGAAGTGCTGCGGCGCGCCGCGCACCTCCCAGATGCCGCGGTCGGGCTCGCGCCAGTGGGCCAGGGCCGCCTCCACCTGGCGCACGAGCAGCGGCCACACCCGCTCGGGGAGGTGGTCCCGGGAGCGGGTGTGCAGGTACACCGAGTCGAGCATGGTGCCCCAGATGTCGTGCTGGTCCTGGCCGTAGGCCCCGTTGCCGACCCGCACGGGCCGGGCGCCGTCGTAGCCGCCCAGGTGCCCGAGCTCCCGCTCCTCCAGGGTGCGCTCGCCGCCCACGCCGTACAGGACCTGGAGCGGCGATCCGTCGTCGACGGCGTCGGCGACGAACGCGAAGAAGTCGTTGGCCTCGGCGTCGAAGCCGAGCGTGTACAACCCCCACAGCATGAACGTGGAGTCGCGCACCCAGCTGTACCGGTAGTCCCAGTTGCGAGTGCCACCGGGCGTCTCGGGCAACGAGGTCGTGGCGGCGGCGAGCATGGCGCCCGTCGGGGCGTAGGTGAGGCCCTTGAGGGTGAGGGCGCTGCGCTGGAGGTGGGCGCGCCACGGGTGGTCCGGGAAGTCACCGTGGTTCAGCCACTCGCGCCAGAAGTCGGCCGTCACCTCCATCCGGTCGAACGACTCCTCATAGGTCGTCGGCGCGGCCCGGTCGCCCCACGACAGGGCCACGAACACGTTGTCCCCTTCGTGCAGGGTGCTGCGGACCGAGGCGCGGCGCCCCTCGAAGCCGACCCGGAGATCGGTGACGAGGCGCAGCTCGACGCCGACACCGTCGCCGGCGACACCTTCGGCCGCCTCCGCCGCCCCGTCCCCGTCGCCCGAGCGGCCTCCCGGGCGGGCCACCGCCTGGCCGAATCCTTCGCCGGCGTACTCCCAGGCGGCGCCGTACAGGCCGTACCCGAAGACGGGCTCACAGTCGACGGCGATCTCGACGGAGCCGTTGACGCACTTCACCGTCCGCAGCAGGACGCCCTCCGCCTCGTGGTCCGTGGGTGGGCGGCGCTGGGCCCGCAGTCGTTCGCGCCCGTGGTACCACGGCCCCACGAGGAGCGCGTCGCGCACGATGACCCAGCCCGTCCGCGTCTGCCACGTCGTCTCCAGCACCATGGTCCCCGGGAGGTAGCGGCGGCCCGCCGGCACCGAGACGTCGACGGGCGCCAACCGGAAGCCGCCCGCCGCCCGGTCGAGCATCGAGCCGAACACGCTGGGCCCGTCGGGGCGGGGGAGGCACAGCCACTCGACGTTGCCGCTGGACGCCACCAGCGCCGAGCACTCGCAGTCGGAGAGGAACGCGTAGTCCGCGATGGCGGGAAAGGGGCTCGGTGCCGCGCCCGCCAGGCCCGGCGCAGCGGCGCCCCGGAACCGGAGCTCGGCGTCGCTCATGGCCGTGCAGTCTTCCACCCGCGCGACCCGACGCCGCCCCACGCCGGCCGTCCCCGGCAGGACCCTCGATCACCGCCGGGCCGGACCGGGACCGCGTAGCGCCCGAGTAGCGTTCGCCCGTGCGCCGCCCCGGCCGGAAGCTGGCACCGCTCGTACTGGCCTGCGCACTCTTGAGCTCCTGCGGGGACGACGGGCCGACGTTCGGCGCGCCGCGGGGTGCGACCCAGCAGGGCAGGGACATCTTCCACCTGTGGCAAGGCTCGATCTGGACGGCGCTGGCCGTCGGCGCGTTCGTGTGGGCGCTGATCGGCTACTGCGTGATCCGGTTCCGGCGGCGCAGCGACGACCTGCCCGAGCAGACCCATGCCAACGTGCCCCTCGAGATCGCGTACACCGTCACGCCGCTCGTGATCGTCGCCGTGCTCTTCGCCGTCAACCTGCGGACACTCGACCGGGTGGACCATCTGACCGCCCGCCCCGCGCTGACGGTGGAGGTGACCGGGTTCCAGTGGCAGTGGCGCTTCCGGTACCGGGAGGCGGGCGTCGAGGTGGTCGGCACGGACAAGAAGGTGCCGGTCCTGATGCTGCCCACCGGCGGTACGGTGCGCCTCGTCCTGAGGTCGGCCGACGTCCAGCACTCGTTCTACGTGCCTGCGTTCCTGTTCAAGCGCGACACGGTCCCGGGCATCACCAACGAGGTGGATCTCGACGTGGTGAAGGAGGGCCGCTACGACGGGCGCTGCGCCGAGTTCTGCGGCCTGCTGCACGACCGCATGGGCTTCGTCGTCGAAGCCGTCAGCAGGACGGAGTTCGACCATTGGCTCACGCGGGAGCGCACGCTGGCGGCCAACGCCCGAGCCGGAGCGTTCACCCCGTGACCGCGGACGAGCGCGGCACCCGGTGACCGTCCTCGATCGGCCGCGCCCGGCCACTCCCCCACCGCCCGAGCACCCGCAACCGACGGGGGTGCTGCGCTGGCTCACCACCACCGACCACAAGATCATCGGGCTCAGCTACATCTGGACCGGCTTCGCCTTCTTTCTCCTGGCCGGACTGCTCGCCATGGTCATGCGGACCGAGCTGGCCCAGCCCGGCCTCCAGGTGGTCAACCGGGGCGAGTACAACCAGCTGTTCACCATGCACGGGACGATGATGATGTTCCTGTTCGCCACGCCGGTGGCCTTCGGGTTGGCGAACTACCTGGTGCCCCTGCACGTCGGCGCGCCCGACATGGCCTTCCCCCGCCTCAACGCCCTGTCCTACTGGCTGTTCCTCGGCGGCGGGCTGACGCTCACCGCGAGCTTCCTCACCGCCGGCGGCGCCGCCGACATCGGCTGGACCGGGTTCGCCCCGCTGTCGAACGCCGTCCACGCTCCCGGCGCCGGCGTCGACCTGTGGATCGCAGGGCTGCTCCTCACCGGCCTGTCGGGCATCGCCACGGCCGTGAACGTCATCACCACCGCCTTCTGCCTGCGGGCGCCGGGGATGACGATGTTCCGCATGCCCATCTTCACCTGGAACATGCTCGTCACGTCGATGCTGGTCCTGCTGGCGTTCCCGATCTTCACCAGCGCGCTGGCCATGCTGTTCGCCGACCGCCACATGGGGACGCACATCTTCAGCGTGGACGGCGGCGGGGTGCCGATCCTGTGGCAGCACCTCTTCTGGTTCTTCGGGCACCCGGAGGTGTACATCATCGTCCTGCCGTTCTTCGGCGTGGTCACCGAGATCATCCCCGTCTTCTCGCGCAAGCCCGTGTTCGGCTACAAGGGGATCGTCCTGGCCACGCTGTCCATCGCCGGGCTGTCGGTCGGCGTGTGGGCGCACCACATGTTCGCCACGGGCGCCGTGCTGCTCCCGTTCTTCAGCGGCTTCTCGTTCCTCATCGCCGTTCCCACGGGGGTGAAGTTCTTCAACTGGATCGGCACCATGTGGCGGGGCCAGATCAGCTTCGCCCCACCGATGCTCTTCGTCATCGGGTTCCTGACGGTGTTCCTGCTGGGGGGGCTCAGCGGGGTGCTCCTCGCCTCGGCGCCGATCGACTTCCATGCCCACGACACCTACTTCGTGGTGGCCCACATGCACTACGTGCTGTTCGGCAGCGCAGTGTTCGCCGGCTTCGGCGGCGTCTACTACTGGTTCCCGAAGTGGACCGGGAAGCTGATGCGGACCGGGCTCGCCAACCTCCACTTCGCCCTGCTGTTCGCCGGGTTCAACCTCACGTTCTTCCCCCAGCACCTCCTCGGTCTCCGGGGCATGGTGCGACGGGTCGCGGACTACAGGCCCGAGGACGGCTTCACGTTCCTGAACATGCTCTCCAGCACCGGCGCCGGGCTCCTCGCCCTCTCCACCCTGCCGTTCCTGTGGAACCTCTGGGTCTCGATCCGCCACGGAGAGCCCTCGGGCGACGACCCGTGGGGCGGGCACACGCTCGAGTGGGCCACCGCGTCACCCCCGCCCGACCACAACTTCACATCGCTCCCTCCGATCAGATCCGACCGGCCGGTGTTCGACGCCCGGCTGGCGGCCATGGAACGGGCGCGAGCCGATGGGGACGGCGGTGGTCCCGGAACCGAATCCGTGGTGACGGCGCAATGAAGGTCGAAGGGCTCGTCTTCGCCGGCACGGCGGCTTTCTTCACCGTCCTCACCGCCGTCTACTGGTTCACCAGCTACGAGGAAGCCGGCTCCACCATGTTGCTCCTCACCGTCGGGCTGGGGCTCATGCCCGGGCTGTGGCTGCTGTGGTGGTCCCGGCGCATGGCGCCCCGACCCGAAGACCTTCCGGACGCCGACATCAGCGACGGCGCCGGTGCGGTCGGCGCCTTTCCCGGACCCACCGCCTGGCCCTTCACCCTCGCCGTCGGAGCCGTGCTGGCCGCGAACGGCATCGCCTTCGGCATCTGGCCGGCCGTCCCCGGCTTCGTCCTCATCGTGCTGGCCGCCTGCGGGGCCATCATGTCCGGCCGCCCCCGCCGGTAGGCCGATGCTGCGCGCCGGCGGGTGGCGGTGAGGGGCTCGGCCGCGGCCGCGCCGTCAGGCGCCCGGGCTCGGCTCGGGGGCCGGCGTGTCTGCGTGGTCGACGCCGTCGGCCCGGGAGGCGCCGTTGCTGCCGTTGCCTCCGCCGTGGTCGTCGAGCACGTATGCGCCGCTCGGGGTGCGTGACACGACCGGGGCGGTGCCCTCCTCGTCGGGCAGCGCGTTGGCCTCCTTGCACAACCGGTAGGTGACGGAGGCGGCCACCGGTGGCAGGGCGATGAGCACGGCCCGGAAGGTGACGAGCAGGCCGGTGACCGACACGTCGAACACGGTGGCCAGCACGTCGGTGGCGGCGGCGAAGAACAGCACGACGTAGAACGAGATCACCCCGACGCCGATCCCCGTCCGCAACGGCCGCTCGCGGGGCCGGTCGAGCAGGTGGTACTCCCGCTCGTTCTCCTTGGTGAAGCGGGCCTCGATGAACGGCCAGCCGAACAGCAGGCCGAAGCTGACGGTGGGCAGGAGTACCCCGGGGAAGAAGACGGCGGGAATGGTGTGCCCGAAGGCCCTGATCTCCCAGCCGGGGAACAGGCGCAACGCCCCGTCGAGCCAGCCGACGTACCAGTCGGGCTGGGACGCGGCGCTCACGTCGGCGGCCCGGAACGGTCCGTACAGCCAGATCGGGTTGACCTGGGCCACGCCGCCGAGGAGGGCCACGACCGCCGACACGATGAAGAAGAAGCCCACGCTCTTGAGCGCGTAGCTCGGCCACAGGCGCGAGCCGACGACGTTGTCCTCGGTCTTGCCCTTTCCCCGGAACTGCGTGTGCTTCTGGCGCCACAGGATGGCCATGTGGGCGCCGAGCAGTCCCAGGATGAGCAACGGCAGGAACAGCACGTGGATGACGAAGAGCCTGGAGATGATCGACTCCGAGGGGAACTCCCCGCCGAAGAGGAGGTACGCCACCCAGGTCCCGCCGAGGGGTATGGACAGCGCGATCGAGTAGGCGATGCGCAGGCCGGTTCCGGACAGCTGGTCGTCGGGAAGGGAGTATCCGGCGAACCCGTTGGCCATGGCCAGCACCAGCAGGCTGCACCCGACGACCCAGTTGATCTCGCGGGGCCGGCGGAAAGCACCCGTGAAGAAGACGCGCCCGACGTGCACGACGATGGCGGCGAGGAAGACGATGGCGGCCCAGTGGTGCATCTGCCGCATCACCATGCCGGCCCGGACCTCGAAGCTGAGGTGCAGCGTGGACTCGTACGCCTGCGACATCTCGACGCCCTTGAGCGGGGCGTAGGACCCGTGGTACATGACCTCCTTCAAGCTCGGCTCGAAGAAGAAGGTGAGGTACACGCCCGTCAGCAGCAGGAGCAGGAACGAGTAGAGGGCGATCTCGCCCAGCATGAACGACCAGTGGTCGGGAAACACCTTGTTCAAGGCGGTCCGGACGAACCCCGAAGCGCCGAGGCGGTCGTCGAACCAGCGGTTGAAGCGCTTGATCACGGCCGTTCCCAGAAGCCGGGCCCGATGGCCTCCTCGAAGTCGCCCTGGGCGACGAGGAACCCGTCGTCGTCCACCTCCAGGGCCAGCTGCGGGAGCGAGCGGGTGGCGGGCCCGAACACCGGCCTCGCACCGTCGATGACGTCGAACAGCGACTGGTGGCACGGGCACAGCAGCTCGCGCGTGGCCACCTGGTAGAGCCCGACGGGGCAGCCGGCGTGCGTGCACACCTTCGAGTAGGCCACCTGCCCGCCTGGGGCCCAGCTCTCGCGGCCGGGACGGGTGCGCAGGTCGTGCTCGGTGGCGCGGATGAGCAGGGTCTGGGCGTCGGCCTCGCCGACGTGGCCTTCGGGGAACACCGTGAGCACGCTGCCGACCTCGAGCTCGCCGGCGCGGACGAGCCTGCCCTCTTCGGTGACGAGCCGGGACCCGGCCCGCCAGGAGGTCCGGAACAGGCTGCTCCCGGGGTTGGGACCGAGGGACCGGATGGGGAACAACGCCGCCACACCGAGGGCGCCGGCCGCTCCGACCAGGAGCTTGACGAGGAACGAGCGGCGCCCGACCGCTTCCGGGCCGCCGGTGTCCGTTCCGCTGCCCGGCGCGGCGGCCGCCTCGCCGGTGCCCTCGTCGAACAGGCGGGAGACGGGCTCCTGGTCGGGGTCGGCCTCGGCCAGGCCGTGGCGCTGCTGCACGAACGGACCGGGGGGCAGAAGGTGCTTGCCCCACGCGGCGAGCGCCCAGCCCATCGACCCGAGCGACCCGGCCAGCAGGACGCCCTCGAGCTGGGCCTGGCCCCCCAGGGCGTAGGTGATGGCCAGGCCGAGCGCGCTGACGGCGCTCAGCACCAGGGCGACGGCGATGGCCCGCTCGGTGCGGCGCTCGTTCGTGCTCGTGGTGGTCACTCGCGCTCGCCGATCCAGAAGCACGCCAGCAGGAGCGCTCCCAACCCGACCAGCCAGCCCACGAAGCCCTCCGGGATCGGGCCGGCATGGCCCAGGCCCGAGCCGCCGGGGTCGTCGGGGTGGTCGAGGGACTCCACGTACCGCACGACCGCCTCCAGCTGGTCGTGGGCGAAGGTGTCGGGTCCGACGCTGGGCATGGCGCCGGGGCCGATCCGGATGGCCTCGGCCGCCTGGACGGCCGAGGCGGGACGCAGCGGCGGCGCCTGGCGGCCCGATGCCAGGGCACCGCCGATGGCGACCGCCCCATGGCAGGCCGCGCAGTTCGACCGGAACAGCTCGCCTCCTTCGACGAGGTCCGCCCGGGCCAGATCCAGCTCGGGCACGGGCGGGCCGCCGGGGTCGAGGGAGGTGACGTAGGCGATCAGGTCGTCAATCTGCTTCCGGTCGTACTCGGGCGGCTTCCGCACGGCCTGGCGGCCGCCGGTCTTGAGCGGCATGCGACCTGAGGACACCCAGAAGTCCACCGACGCGGCGCCGACCCCGAGAAGCGGCGGCGCTCGCCGCGTGCCCTCGGCATGGAGGCCGTGGCAGCTCGAGCACCCGGGCGTGTACAGCTCGTGCCCACGCTGGATGTCGCCGTCGGTGCCTGGCGCCTCGATGGCGGCCGCCGGGTGCAGGGCGGTGACCAGGACGGAGATCAGCCCGGCGACGACCAGCAGAACTGTCCCGCCGCGCCGAGCCACTATCGCACCAGGAACACGGTCGCGAACACGGCGAGCCAGACGACGTCGACGAAGTGCCAGTAGTACCCGATCACCTGCGTCACCGGGACGGCGCCGGGGTCGTCCGCCGTGGTGGCCAGCCGCCCCAGGAGGGCACCCATGGCGACGACCCCGCCGAGCACGTGGAGGCCGTGGAAGCCCGTCAGGAGGTAGAACACCGATCCGTAGGCGTGGGTCGACGGCGTGAAGTCGAGCGAAAGCCACTCCGAGGCCTGGTTGGCGATGAACACCAATGCCATCGCGGCCGTGACCAGGATCCAGCGCCGGGCGCGGGAACGATCTCCCCGCTCGGCCGCCCACACGGCGAGCTGCATCGTGCCGCTCGACGCCACCAGCACGACGGTGAACAGCCCGCCCCGGAGGGCGTTGAGCTCCACCCCCTCAGGCGGCCAGGTCGAGGCCGCCGACCGGAGGGCGAAGTAGGCCGCGAACAGACCACTGAAGAACATCAGCTCGGACGCCAGCCACACCATCGTGCCGACCGCCAGCATGGACGGTCGGGAGGCGTCGTGGCGGACGCCTACGGGCTGCAACACGGCGAGACCTTACAGTGACGACCGATGGCCGCCAGCCCATTGGTCGCAATGGTGCTCGGCGTGTATCTCGGGGGCGCGGCGCGGGTCCGGCGGCGCTGGCCTCCGGCCCGCACCGTGGCGTTCGCCTCGGGGGCCGTCGTCGTCGCCGCCGCCCTGCTGATCGACGGACGCCGGAGCTTCACCGCCCACGCCGGCCAGCACCTCCTGCTGGGCATGGCTGCACCCGCCCTGTTCGCCCTCGGCGCCCCCGTCACGCTGGCGCTGCAGGCGACCAGAGGTGCAGGCCGCCGCCGCCTGCTGCGGGTCCTCCACAGCCGTCCTGCGGCGGTGCTGTGCAGCCCCCTCGTGGTGTGGGCCCTGTTCGGCGGGTCGATGATGGCCGTGTATCTCACGCCCCTGTACCGCCTGTCCCTCGACGACTCCCTCGTCCACGAGCTGCTCCACGTCCACTTCCTCGTGGTCGGCGCCCTGTTCTTCTGGCCCGTGCTCGGCGTGGACCCGCTGCCCAGGCGGCTACCCCATGGCGCCCGGCTGCTGATGGTCTTCCTCACGATCCCCTTCCACGCCGTGCTCGGGATCGCCCTCCTCGGGGCCAGCCCGCTGGCACCGGGACACACGGTCGCCGACCACCGGGCGGGCACGGGCCTGCTGTGGGCGGCCGGCGACCTGCTCGGCCTGGTCGCCGTGCTCATCGTGGCCTTCCAGTGGATGGGCCACGAGGAGCGGCAGGCCGCACGGGAGGACCGCCGGGCGGACGAGGCGGCCCGGGCCGCCACCGGTTCGGGCCCCGCACCCTGACGACTGGCCGGCGGCGAGCGTGGGAAGGGTTCCGTGCGGGGACTTCCTCGACGCGCCGGCGCCCGCCGGCGACAGCACACTGGAGACGGCATGATCCACAGGCGCTCAGCGGAGGACGACATGATGGCGCGCCTGGTCGGCAGGGGCGGGCGCAAGGGCAAGACCCGCTTCGGGCGCGTGGGCGACGTCATGCAACGTCCGCCGTCGTGGGCGGTGGTTGCCGGTCTCCTCAGCGCCACCGGTCCCCGCGGTCGGCGCGCCGCGCTCCGGGGAGGCGTGTGCTACCTGTCGGCCGCACTCCTGCACCTGCCGCTCAAGGCACTCGTAGGGCGTCGCCATCCTCCGGGATCGGCACTCCACCAGGTCGGCCCCTTCACCTCGTCGTTCCCGTCGGGCCACGCCGCCAGCGACCTGGCGTTCGTGCTCGGCGCGTCCCAGGAGTTGCCCCTCGCCTTCCTCCCGCTCTCGGCCGCCAGCATGGCTGTCCACTGGTCGCTGGTCCGCAAGCGCGCCCACTACGTCACCGACGTGCTGGCCGGCGGCGTCCTGGGCGCGGCAGTGGCCTTGGCGGCATGGAAGCTGTGGCCGCCCTCCGACGACAGCGGGCGGGCCGGTCCGGAGGACGCCGTGGCCGCACCGGGCGGGGCGCCCAGCGGCGACACCGGACCGGAGCCGTCCGTGTCCGTGCCCGTCGCCCGAGCGTCGGGCGCAGGGGCGTAGAGGAGTAAGGGACGTAGGGGAACGCCGG
This sequence comes from Acidimicrobiales bacterium, assembly GCA_036262515.1. Taxonomy (GTDB): domain Bacteria; phylum Actinomycetota; class Acidimicrobiia; order Acidimicrobiales; genus JAHFUS01. The sequence goes on from DATAIT010000098.1 coordinate 36,899, forward strand.
GCCCCGATGGGGGGCCCGCACCCCGGGCGGTCGTAGGGCGTCGACGGCTCCGGCGCCGAGACGGCTGCCGGAGGACCTCAGGCCTCGCCGGCGAGCACGGGACGGCCCTCCGCCTGCCAGGCCTTCGTGCCGCCCCGCACGGACACGGTGTCCCATCCGGCCTTGTTGAGCGCCGCCGCCGCGGCCAGGCTGCGGCCGCCCACGGCGCAGATGACGAAGACCCGCTCGCCCTTCGGCACCTCGTCGGTCCGTTGGCCCAGCTCCGGGAGCGGGATCAGGACGGCGCCCGGAACGTGCGCCTCCACGTACTCGTCGGGCATGCGGACGTCTATCAGCGTGGCGCCCTGCTCGAGAGCGTCGGCCAGCCGGGCGGTGTCGATCTCCGGGGCCTGAGGGCGGGGCGAGAAGCTCACTTCCCCAACCCTAGGAGGTGCGCCGCTCGCCCCTGACCGCGTCGACGACCGACGGCTGGAGGACCCGGTCGTTGGCGGCGATGGCCGAGTGGTACGCGGCCGCGTCCACCAGCATCCGGGTGGAGGGCCGGCGGCCACGGGCGCCCATGGCCGTGCGCACCCGCTCGAGGCCGTTCTCGAGGAGGTCGCGGTTGCCGGCCGCCAGCGTCACGATCTCGCCGGCCAGCCGCACCAGGGCGCTCACGTGACGCTCGATCACCGACGGCCAGGGCGGCGGTGCGGCGGCGGCCAAGTCGTGCAGGCTCGCGTCCTCGGGGACCCGCAGCTCGTCGGCCGCCGTGGTCGAGGCGATGGCGCGCGTGAGCTCCATCGCGCCCAGCTGGTCGAGCACGGCCTCGAGCTCGCGGCTGGCGTGGCACACCCACCGGTCCTGCCCGTCGAGCAGCAGCAACCGCTGCTCCTCCAGCTTGAACAGCACCAGCTCCAGCGTCTCCCGCTCCCGCCACAGGACCTGGGACAGGTCGCTCAGACCTGAGGGCGAGCCCGGAGCCATGCCTGGAGAATCGACCACTTCGGACGGGCCATGAGCGGATCAGCCGAGAAGTCCGAGCGCCACCGCCCGGGCCATGGCGGCCTGGCGCCCGGGCACGCCGAGCTTCACGTAGATGTGCGCGAGGTGGGACTTCACGGTGGCCTGGGTGACGAAGAGGGCGTCGGCGATCTCCCGGTTCGAGCGGCCCTCGGCCAGGCGGGCCAGCACCTCGAGCTCCTTGCGCGTCAGTGGCTCGGCCTGGCCCGGGGACCGGCGGCCCGGAGACGCCTCGTCGTCCTTGGGCTCGGCGGCAGGGCCGAGGGCGCCGACCAGCAGCGAGAGCAGGGCGGGGGCCACCACCCGCTCGCCCTCGGCCACCCGCCGGATGGCGGCCCCCAGCTCGACGGCGCCGACGGATCGCGGCAGCAGCGCGTCGATGCCGACGCCGCGCAGAGCCAGCAGGTCCTCCCGACCGATGGACTCGACGAGCACGAGCACCTTCGGCGGCGACGGCAGCGCCTTGGCCCGCCGGGCCGACTCCGCGAGCGACAGGTCGCGATGCAGGCCGAGGAGCAGGTACCCGGCGCCAGATGCCTCCACGGCGCGCACGGCCTCGTCGGCAAAGGCCACGTCGGCGACCACGTTCATGCCGACCACACGGAGCGCCTGGGTCACGCCGAGCCGGACGAGCGGCCACTCGTCGACCACCACCGCGGTCGGCGGGCCCTGTTGGTCCACGCCCGTCACTCTACTGTCGCCGATCCACTCCGAACGGCGTGACTAGTCCGTTCGAGAACGCTGCAATGGCACGAACGGATCAGGGCGGCGGACAGGTTCAACCTTCCGGCCGATGCGGAGGGATGCCCCTTTCGAAGACCTTGTACCCATGCCTACAACAGCGGTGGAGTCGACACGGCTCGAACTCGAAGAACGGCTGGTCCGTGAGAACCTTGCCCTCGTCGACTACGCGGTGAACCACCTGCTGGCGAGGCTCCCGAGGCACGTCTCGAGGGACGAGCTCGTGAGCGCGGCGATGGCCGGGCTGGCCCAGGCGGCCCGTTCGTTCGATCCAGACCGCGACACCAGCTTCGACCACTACGCGCCGGCTCGAATCCGCGGTGCGCTCCTCGACGAGCTGCGCAGCCGGGACTGGGCCAGCCGCTCGGTGCGTACCAAGGCCCGCCGCATGCTCGCCGCCACCGACGATCTCACCGCCTCGCTGGGCCGCCTGCCCACCACCCCCGAGCTGGCCGAGAAGCTCGGCATGGCCGCCAATGCCGTCACCACGTTGAACGGGGACGTGCACCGCTCGGTCGTCCTCAACTACGAGTCGATCCTGGCCGACGGGAGCGGCGAGTGGACGCTGCCCGCCGATGACCGCAGCCCCGACATGGTGCTGCTGGAGCGCGAGCGCCGGGCCTACCTGCTCGACGCCGTCGCCGCCTTGCCCGAGCGTCTCCGCCACGTCGTCGTGGGCTACTTCTTCGAAGAGCAGTCGATGCAGGAACTGGCCGACGAGCTCGGCGTCAGCGCCTCGCGCGTCTCGCAGATGCGGTCCAAGGCAATGGCCCTGCTGAAGGACGGCATCACCTCGCAGCTCGACCCCGACGAGATGCCCGACACCGGCGACAGCCCCCGGGTGGCCCGTCGCAAGGCCGCGTATGTCGAGGCGGTGGCGGCGGCGTCGACGTTCCGTGAGCGCGTCAGCCCGGCCACGCCCATCCGGCGCAGAATTTGCTCGCCGCAGGTCGCCGCCGCTCCCACGGCCATCGCCGTCTGACCCCGGGCACCCCCCCGGCGGCGCTCCGGCGCCCGGCGGCCGTGACATAGCGTCGAGCATGAGCACCCGCCGGGTGTCCTCCGGATCGCCCTACGAGGCCATGCTCGGATTCTGCCGCGCCCTGCGCATCGGCGACCGGGTGGAGGTCGCGGGAACGGCGCCCATCTGGCCCGACGGGTCGGTGCACCCCGACCCGGAGGAACAGGCCCGCCGGTGCCTGGAGATCATCCTCGCCGCGCTTGCCGAGCTCGGATCGGGGCCCGAACACGTGGTGCGGACCCGCATGTACATCACCAGCGGCGGGGTGGCCGAGTCGGTCGGCCGGGCCCACGCCAAGGTGTTCGGCGCCGAGCCGCCAGTGTCAACCATCGTGGTGGTGGCCGGTCTCCTGGACCCGCGGTGGCGTGTGGAGATCGAGGCCGAAGCGGTCCTCGGCGATCCCTGACCGGCGCTCCCGGGTGCACGGCCGGCGAGGGGCGGGATCTCAGCCCGCAGTGGCGAGCATCTCCGGCAGGGGCTCGGCGTGCACGAGGCTGAGGCGGCGGGTCGCCCGGGTCAGGGCCACGTACAGCGCCCGAAGTCCCTGCGGTGACTCGGCCACGATGCGCGCTGGCTCCACCACGATGACGGAGTCGAACTCGAGGCCCTTCACCATCCCGACCGGGATGACGGTGATGGTGGCGTCGATGCCGTCCCGCTCGGCCGACCCGAAGGCTGTGCCGGCGCCGGCCAGGGCGTCCTCGACGGGACCCACCAACGTCGGCGGCACCACCAGCGCCACCGTCCCGGGGTGGATCGTGCGGGCCTCCCCGGCCGCCAGCTCGGCCGCCCGTTCCGCCACGCCGTCGGGCGGCGCGGCCACGAACACCGGCTGGTCGCCCGTGCTGCGCACCGACAGCGGAGGCTGCAGGTCGGGGGCGGTGACGGCGAGCACCCGCCCGGCCAGCGCCATCACCTCCGAAGGGGTGCGGTAGTTCACGCTCAGCTCGACGACGCGGGCCGGGCGCAGCGACGGCAGGAATGAGGTGACCTCCTCCCATCGGGACAGGGCCCGGGGACCCGTGGCCTGGGCGATGTCGCCGGCCACGGTCATGGAGCCGGACAAGGAGCGACGGGCGAGCATGCGCAACTGCATGGGCGTGAGGTCCTGCGCCTCGTCCACGACGATGTGCCCGTACTGGCGGATCTCACCGCTCCGCTTGGCCCCGGGCCGGCGCGGGCCGAGCAGGACCCGGGCCTCGTCCAGCAGGGGCAGGTCGCCGGCCGTCCACGGGATCTCGTCGAGCGTCTCGCTCCGGGGGCGCACCAGCGCAGCCCGCTCCTCGTCGTCGAGGAGCCCTCGGGCGGCCAGCCGCACCAGGGCGGGCGCACCGAACAGGTCGTGCACGAGCTCCTCCGGCGTGAGCACCGGCCAGATCCGGTCAAGGGTGGAGGCGACGGCGGGGAGCTCGCGCACGAGGCCCCAGAGATCCGTCTCGCTCACCTCGCCGGATGCCAGCTCCTCCCCCCGTTCGTCGCCGCCGTCCTCGCCGTCGAGCTCGTCGAGGTCGAGGATGCGGCCGAAGCCGGCCCGCATCCGGCGCTCGGCGGCGTGACGGTACTGCTGGTGCAGCAGCCGCGACAGCAGGCCCTCGACCTGGCGGCGCCGGGCGTTGTGGGAGCCCGGACGGCGGCGGGCGGCCGACACGATCCGCTCAGTGGCATCCGGGGTGATCCGGAGGAGGAAGCCCTCGAAACCCACCTCGACGGTGCGCGACAGCGGGCGCTGGCGGTCGGCCACCGCGTTCGCCACGAGCCGGGCCATGCGCGGGTCCGACTTCACCGAGGCGGCAAGAGGCGGGTCCACAGCCCGCACCCGTGCGTCGGGCACCAGCCCGGCGATGGTGCTGAGCACGACGCCGTTCTCGCCGAGCGAGGGCAGGACCTGCTCGATGTAGCGCAGGAACAGCGGGTTGGGACCGACGACCAGCACGCCCTGTCGCTCCAGGGGGAAGCGGTGGGTGTAGAGCAGGTAGGCGGCCCGGTGCAGGGCCACCGCCGTCTTGCCCGTGCCGGGCCCGCCCTGGACGACGAGCACGCCTCCGAGGTCGGCCCGGATGACCTCGTCCTGCTCCTTCTGGACGGTGGCGACGATGTCGCGCATGCGACCCGAACGGGCCCGTTCGAGGGCGCTGAGGAGCGTCCCTGTGCCGCCCGTCGTGGCGAGCTCCCCCGAACCCCGCCCGTCCCCGTCCGATCCGTCCCCGTCGATGGCGCCGTAGGCGGCGCCATCGAGGACGCCGAACACCTCGTCCTCGATCCCGATCAGGCGCCTTCCCTCGCTGGCGAAGTGGCGGCGCCGGACGAGGCCCATCGTGTCGACCCCGGTGGCGCGGTAGAACGGCTCGGCGACGGGGGCGCGCCAGTCCACGACCAGCGGCTCCTGGTCCTCACCGGAGACGGCCAGGCGACCGATGTGGAACGTGTCCCCGTCGGCGCGGTCGATGCGGCCGAAGCACAGCGACTCGCGACCGACGTCGAGCTGCTCCAGGCGCTGGAGCGTCGTGCGCACCACCACGTCGCGCTCGGCGAACGACCCGGGCGTCCCGCCGCGCTGGCGCAGGACGGTCTCCAGGAGCTCGTTGGCGGCTGCCCGCAGCGCCTCGACACGGTCGTAGGCACGGTCGATGTGCGCCTGCTCGGCCTGCAGATCGGGGTGAGCGGCCACGGCTCCTCTCGGACCAGAGCCCGCGCAACTGCGCGCGGGGGGCCTAGCAGTGTACTGGCCGGTCGGCCGGCCGAGCGCCCGCGCTGCCGCCTGTCGAAGCTCCGCGGCGGGACGTAACGTCGCCTGCGATGCCGGTGCCCGCCGACGCCCCTTTCCTCCTCGCCTGCCGCCGGCGGCCGGCGCCCCGCGTCCCCGTGTGGTTCATGCGCCAGGCCGGGAGGTCGCTGCCGGAGTACCGCGCCGTCCGCGGCGTCGGCAGCATCCTCGACGTCATCCGCCGGCCCGACCTGGCCGCCGAGATCACCCTGCAACCGGTGCGTCGCTACGGGGTCGACGCCGCCATCCTGTACTCCGACATCGTCGTTCCGGTCCAGGCGGTGGGGTTCGGCGTCGACGTGGTCCCCGGCGTGGGACCGGTGGTGGGCGAGCCGTTCTCGGGCAAGGACGACCTCGCCCGGTTGCGCCCGCTGGAGCCCGAAGCCGACATTCCCTACGTGCTCGAGGCCGTTCGCCTGGTGGCGGCCGAGTCGGACGTGCCGCTCATCGGCTTCGCCGGCGCGCCCTTCACCGTCGCCAGCTACCTCATCGAGGGTGGCCCGTCGCGCACCTACGCCCGCACCAAGGCCCTCATGCACGCCGACCCCTCCACGTGGTCCGCCCTCCTCGAGGCCCTGGCCGACATGGCGCTGGCCTCGCTGCGGGCCCAGGTGGCCGCCGGCGCCTCTGCCGTGCAGCTGTTCGACAGCTGGGCCGGCGCGCTGGCCCCCGACGACTACGCCACGCTCGTGCTGCCCGCCAGCCGGCGCATCTTCGCCGGCCTCGAGGACCTCGGCGTCCCCCGCATCCACTTCGGGGTGGGCACGGGCGAGCTGCTCGGGCTCATGAGCGAGGCCGGGCCGGACGTGGTGGGCGTCGACTGGCGGGTGCCGCTGTCGGCGGCGCGCCGGCGGGTGGCACCCACCCAGGCGGTGCAGGGCAACCTCGATCCGGCCCTGTGCCTGGCGCCGTGGGAGGTGGTCGAGGCGGCCACCCGCAAGGTGCTGGCCGAGGGCGCCGGCCCCGGCCACGTGTTCAACCTCGGCCACGGCGTGATGCCGGACACCGATCCCGCCGTGCTCGAGCGAGTGGTTGAGGTCGTCCACGCCGCCCCTCCCCCAGGCGGTCCGGGCGGCGATGGCTGAGGCGGCTCCGACGGGCGCCGGGCCGCCCGTCGGCGTGCTCCTCATGGCGTACGGGACACCGGCATCGCCGGACGACATCGAGGCGTACTACACCCACATCCGCCGGGGCCGGGCCCCGACGCCCGAGCTCCTGGCCGACCTCCGCCGCCGGTACGACGCCATCGGCGGCACCTCGCCGCTGGCCGCCCGCACTCGAGCCCAGGCCGACGGGGTGGCCCACGCCCTGGGTGACGGCTTCGTGGTGGCCCTCGGGCAGAAGCACGCGGCGCCGTTCGTGGAGGACGGCTTGGCCGAACTGGCTGCGGCCGGCGTGGCGGCGATCGTCGGGCTCGTCCTGGCTCCCCACTACTCCGCCCTCAGCGTGGGCCAGTACCACGAGCGGGCGTCGGCGGCGGCGGCCGCCGTCGGGGCGTCCTACATCGGCATCCGCTCCTGGCACCGCCACCCCCTGCTCGTCGACCTCCTCGCCGAGCGGGTGGCGGCCGCCCGGCAGCGGCTGCCCATCGCCGAGGGCCACGTCGTGGAGACGCTGTTCACCGCCCACTCGCTCCCCGAGCGGGCCCGTACCCTCGACGACCCGTCGTACCCCGCGCAGCTCCAGCAGACGGCCGAGGCGGTGGCCGCCGTCGCCGGGGTCCACCGGTGGGGGATCGCCTGGCAGAGCGCCGGTCGCACCGCCGACCCCTGGATCGGCCCCGACATCCTCGAGGTCCTCCGGACCCTGGCCGCCGAGGGCGCCGAGGGCGTCGTCGTGTGCCCCGCCGGGTTCGTGTCGGACCACCTGGAGGTGCTCTTCGACGTCGACGTCGAGGCGAAGGGCGTCGCCGAGAGGGTGGGCGTACGGCTGGAGCGCACCGAGTCGTTCAACGACGACCCCCGCTTCGTGGCCCTGCTGGCCGGGCTCGTGCGCGACGCGGCGGCCGGGGGGTGACCCGGGGCGGACCGGGATCGCCATGACGCGCGTCGCCGTCGTGGGCGGCGGCATCACTGGTCTGGCCGCGGCGTGGGAGCTTCTCGCGTCGGGCGCCGAGGTGGCCGTGCTGGAGGCCGGCAGCCGACTGGGCGGCCGGATCCTCACGGAGGAGGTGGCCGGGAGGCGCATCGACCTCGGGCCCGACGCCTTCCTGGCCCGGGTGCCCCACGCACTGGACCTGTGCCGGGAGCTCGGCCTGGAAGGCGAGATCGTCCACCCTGCCGCCGACGGCGCGTCGATCTGGTCCGGCAACCGCTTGCGGCCGCTGCCAAGCGGTCTCGTGCTCGGGGCGCCCACCGGCATTCCCGACCTGGCTGCGCTGGTCAGGGCCGGCCTGGTGTCGCGCACGGGAGCGGCCAGGGCCGCCCTCGACCTGGTGCGGCCGGCCACGTCGTTCGGTCCCGACCCCTCGGTGGGCGAGGTCGTCGGCCGCCGGCTGGGCCGGGAGGTGTTCAGGGCCGTCGTCGATCCCCTCGTCGGCGGGATCCACGCCGGGTCCTCGGTCCGGCTCAGCGCCCGTGCGGCGGCGCCGCAGCTTGCCGACGGGGCACGGTCCCGAAGCCTCATGCTCGGGCTCCGTGCCGCGCCGCGGGCGGCCCGGGAGGTGTCCCTCACGGGCACCGGAGCGGCCGGCGCCGCCCCCGCACCGGCTCCCCTGTTCGCCTCCGTCGGCGGCGGCCTCGGCCGGCTGGTGGAGGCGTTGGAGGTGCGACTCCGCGACGGCGGCGCGGCGCTGTCGACGGGGGTGGCGGTCGACACGGTGCCGGTGCCCGGGTACGACGCCTCCGTCGTCGCCACCCCGGCCCCGGTCACCGCCCGCCTGGTCGGCGCCGCGTCGCCCGACGCGGCCGCCGATCTTCGGGCCATCGAGTACTCCTCGGTGGCCCTCGCCGTGCTCGTGTACCCGACGACCGCCCTTGGCCGGGCACTGGAGGGCACCGGCTTCCTGGTCCCGGCCGCCGAGGGCCGCCTGTTGACCGCGTGCTCGTTCGGCTCCGCCAAGTGGCCCCACTGGGCGGCGCCCGGCGACCTCGTGCTGCGAGCCTCGGCGGGGCGCTCGGGCGACGAACGTGCCCTGAACCTGGGCGACACCGAGCTCGTCGAGCGCCTCCACGACGAGCTGGCCGCCGCGCTGGGCCTGCTCCGTGGCCCTCGGGCCACGCGGGTGACGCGCTGGGAGCAGGCCTTCCCGCAGTACCGGCCCGGGCACCTGGACCGGGTGGCCCGGGCCGAGACGGCCGTGGCCCGGGACATCCCGGGCGTGACCATCGCCGGGGCCGGCTACCGCGGCGTGGGCATCGCCGCGTGCATCGCCCAGGGACGCAGCGCCGCCCGGCAGGCCCTGGCGGTCGCCCGGCCCTGATCTCCCGGTCGGGTCCAGCCGGGCACATCTCCCCGCGCAAACCGCTTCAATCGGGCCGCTCATGAGCCGAAGAGGACGGAGTGTTGCATCGACCTGCGCGCCGCCGCCCGGTCGCCGGCCGTGGCCGCGTCCCGTTGGCGTCCGAGGCGCGTCGAGGCGGCTTCCTGCGCCGGCGTCCGGCCATCGCGGGGTCGCTGCCGGGTGAGACGCCGGACCGCCGCGTGCTGGACGACGCCGAGCTCCGGGACTGGTTCTCCTACGACACGCTGACGGCGCACGACGACGTCATCCCTCGTGAGGCCGGCGACGCCCTGGCGGATGGTGACGCCGACGACGCCCTCGTGGATGGGGCCGACGCCGACGCCGACGCCGACGACGCCCTGGCGGATGGTGCTGACGCCGACGCCGAGGACGCCCTCGTGGATGGTGCCGACGCCGACGCCGAGCCGGTCGTGGCCGCGGAGTACGGGCCCGCCACCGAAGCCCGCTCCGCCGCCGGTGCCACCCCCGCCGCCGAATCCCGCTCCGCCGCCGGTGGCCGCCCGGCTGCCGGCAAGGCGCCCCGGAGGTTCGTCTTCCTCGCCGCCGCCACGCGCTACGCCATCGACTTCCTCCCGGAGGACGAGCTCACGAACTGGGACCCCGGGGATCCCGAGGACGTGGCCGCCGATCCGGCCGGCCAGGGCGCAGGCCTGCCGGGCGACGATCCGGGCCACGACCAAGCGGGGGCGGGAGGGGACGCGTCGCCGGACGCCGAGACAGAGCACGACCGGTCGGACGACGTCGCCCGGCCGGCGGCGTCGCCGTCGCCCCGGTACCGCCGGCGCCGTCCCGGCCGGCGACCGGCCCACTCGGCACGGACGCGTCGGACGCACCGGTCTCGCCAGGGGGCCGCTCCACCTCGCAGGTCCGTGCGCCGGTTGGCCGCGGCCGCCGTCGTCGGCATCGTCGGGGTCCTCGCCGTCGCGCAGGCGGCGCGCCAACCCAACCGGCCGGCGGACGACGTCGTCGCCGGCGCCCCCACCACCACCAGTGGCCCGACTGCCGGCCCGCTGCCCGCGTTGTCGACGTTCACGCCGCTCGCGGACCTTCCCCAGGGCGGAGAGGTCGTGGCCACCACCGCTCCTTCGCCGACGACCACCCCCGCACCGACGGTCACGTCCACCACCCGGTTCAACCAGCCCTCGACCACCCAGCCCCGGGCGACCACCACCGCCCCGGCCACGACCGTGCCGGCCAGCGCGCCCACCACCACCGTGCCGTTCTGGAGCACCACCACCACGCCGGGCACCACCACGACCACCACGCAGGCACCCACGACCACGACGACCACGACGGCGCCGACCACCACCACGACCACGACGGCGACCACCACCACCACGTCGACGACCACGACCACCGCTCCCTGAGGGCGGTCGAAGGGCCGGGCGAGCGGGCGACGAGGGCGCACGACCTGCACGGGATCTCCATGATCCGATCGGGACTTCTCGACATGCCCTCCGTATCCTCGACGGTGTGGCCCGGCCGACGGTGGTGGTCGTGGAGGACGAAGAGCCCATCGCCGCCGCCGTCGCGGCGCGCCTGCGCAGCGAGGGCTTCGACGCCGAGGTCGCCACGGACGGGCCGAGCGGCGTGGCGCTGGTCGAACGGGTCAGGCCGGCCCTCGTCGTGCTCGACCTGATGCTGCCCGGGATGGACGGGCTCGAGGTGTGCCGGCGCATCCAGCGCGACCGGCCCGTCCCCGTGCTCATGCTGACGGCGCGTGGCTCCGAGACAGATCTCCTCGTCGGCCTCGCCGTCGGGGCGGACGACTACATGACCAAGCCGTTCAGTCCGCGGGAGCTCGTCGCCCGGGTACGCACGATCCTGCGCCGGGTGGAGCGGTCGGAGACGGCCGGTGCGCCGCTGCGGCTCGGCGACGTCGAGGTGGAGGCGGCCACCCGCAAGGTGCGCGTCAAGGGCGAGGCGGTGCACGTCACGCCCACCGAGTTCGACCTGCTCACCCTCCTGGCCCGGCGCCCCGGCGTCGTGTTCACCCGCGAGCAGCTGCTCGGCGAGGTCTGGGGGTACCGCGACGGCTCGGGCGCCCGCACGGTGGACTCCCACATCCGGTCGCTGCGCCGCAAGCTCGGCCACGACGTGGTTCGCACCGTCCACGGCGTCGGGTACGCGGCCGACGCCGACACCACATGAGCCTTCGCCCGCTCGACCGTCTCGCCTCCATCAAGCTGAAGCTGGGCGTGGCGATCGTCGTGGCCGTGGCGGTCAGCACCCTGGTGAGCTCGATTGGGTTCCACCTCGGCGTCCCACTGCTGCTGCGGCCGCTCATCTCGGCGGCCATCGCCCTCGCCATGGTGCAGCTCCTGGCGCGGGGGATGACGTCGCCACTGCGCGAGATGTCCGTCGCCGCCCGCTCCATGGCGTCGGGGAACTACGGCATGCGGGTGACCGCCACGTCGCAGGACGAGGTCGGCGAGCTGGCGCGGGCGTTCAACGCCATGGCGGCCGAGCTGGCCGAGGTGGACCGGGCCCGGCGGGACCTGGTGGCCAACGCCTCGCACGAGCTTCGCACGCCCATCACCGCCCTCCAGGCCGTTCTCGAGAACGTGGTCGACGGGGTGGAGCCGCCCGATCCCGAGACGCTGCGGACGATGCTCCGCCAGGTGGAGCGCCTGAGCCGGTTGGTGGGCCAGCTGCTGGACCTGTCCCGGCTGGAGTCGGGGGCGGCCACCCTGGAGCGCCGTCCGTTCATCCTCGCCGAGGTGCTCGGCGACGCCGCCGACGAGTGCCGTCTCCATGCGCCCGACGTCGACCTCCACGTGGACGTGCAGCCACCCACGCTTTCCGTCAACGGGGACCCCGACCGGGTCCACCAGGTGGTGGCCAACCTGCTGGAGAACGCCGTCCGCCACTCGCCGGACGGCGGGCGGGTGGAGCTGCGGGCGTCGTCGTCGGGGCGGAACCGAGTCACGATCGAGGTGAGCGACGAGGGGCCGGGCATCCCCGAGGCCGAGGCCGTCCGGGTGTTCGAGCGGTTCTACCGGTCGGACGCGGCCCGCTCGTCACGGCGGGGCGGGGCCGGCCTCGGACTGGCCATAGCCCGGTGGATCGTCGATCTCCACGGCGGGGAGATCCGCCCCGAACGGCGACAGCCGCACGGCTGCCGCATGGTCATCGTCCTGCCAGGAGGGACACCGTGAGCACTGCCGCCCACCCGGACCTCGACCTCACGCTCCTCGTTCCCGATCTCACCGTCGTCCGCACGGTCGACCGGCGGACGTGGGCGGCCACCGCCGCCATGGCGGCGGGCACCGACCTCGCCGTCCGCCGAGGACCCGGCCTCTCGGCCGCTGTGTTCATCCTCATGGTGACGGCCGCCCTGGTGGCCAGTGGTCGCCTCGTCAACCCTGCCGCCCGGGCGCTGGCCCTGGCCGCTCCCGTATTCGGCTCGTGCCTCGCCGTCTACCTGAGCCCGCCCATGGTGCTGCTGAACGGGATGGCCGCGGCCGGATTGCTGGCGCTGGCTGCATCGCTGGCGCGCGACGGTGATCCGCTCGACGTCACCCTTCCCGACCTCGTCCGCCGGGCCGTGGTGGCCGTCGCCCACGGCGCAGCTGCGCCCGGATTCCTCCTGGGCCGCGAACACTCACGGGTGGCGCGCCGGCGGGCGGGCGGCACCAGCCCGTGGCCGGCGATCGGGCGCGGCGTGCTCCTGGCCACGCCCGTGGTCCTCGTCGTCGGCGTCCTGCTCGGGACAGCCGACCCGGTCTTCGCCTCGTTGTTCCGGGTCGAGGACGCCGGTGACCTCGTCCTCCACGTGGCCCTCCTGGGAATCGGTGCGTGGGCCGGAGGCGGCCTTCTGCGCATGGCGTCCTCGGTGGCACCCGGACCGTTGCCGCAGACCGCCCGCCGGCTCGGTTTCGTGGAGGCGATGACCGTCGTCGGATCGCTCGTCGCCCTGTACGCCGCCTTCGCCGTGGCCCAGCTGGTGGCCGTGGCCGGCGGCGCCCGCACGGTGCTCGACACCGCCGGCCTCACGTACGCCGAGTACGCCCGGTCGGGCTTCTTCCAGCTGCTGGCCGTCGCCACGCTGACCCTCGCCGTGCTCCTCGCCGTCCGGGCTGTGGTCGACGTGTCCACGGCTGCCCGGCGACGCACCTTCCTCGTCCTCTCGGAGGCGGCGGTCGCGCTCACCGTCGCCATCGTGGTCGTCGCCCTCCGCCGCCTCCACCTCTACGAGCAGGCGTACGGGCTCACCGTGGCGCGCCTGTTCGCCTCGGTGTTCGCCCTGTGGGTCGGTGGGGTGTTCGTCCTGCTGGCCCTCTCCCTCGCTGGCGTCCACCGGCGCCGGCGCTGGCTCGTCCCTGCGGCCGTCGCCCTCGGCCTGCTCGGTGTCGTGGCGCTCGACGTGGTGAACCCCGAGCGGGTCGTCGTCGTCCGGAACATGGATCACTATGCCCGGACGGGCAAGCTCGACGTCGCCCACCTCGCCGGGCTCTCCGACGACGCCGTGCCCGCACTCACCGCCGCCCTGCCGCGGCTCGACCCGGTCACGCGCGCCGCACTGGCCCAGCAACTCTGTGGCGACCGTGCCCCGCCCCGCCGCGACTGGCTGGCGAGGTCGCGCTCGGACGACCTGGCCGAGCGGGCGCGCTCGGCGGCGTGCGGCGGACGCGCCCGCCCCTAGCTGCCCGCCCGCCGTCGACCCGCGTGCGATCGCCCATCGCCACCGGCGCCCGGCGGTCGGTCGGCTGCTCACGACCGGTGCGCGTTCCGGTACGCGGCCCACACCTCGGACGGCACCCGGCCCTTGGCACCGACCACCATCCCGCTGCGCAGCGCCCAGGCCCGGACCTCCGCCGGCGTCGGGTCCGGAGGCGGGACGTCGTCGGCGGCGACGAGCCGGCCGGCCAGCTCGTCGGCGGGGGCGAAGGTGGACAGCTCGTGGAAGGCGGCGCCGAGGAACCGGTAGGCCCACTCCTCGGCGAGGGGGCGGGTCTCGCAGAACACGAGCGGGACCGACGGGTAGCGAACCTGGGCCTCGGCCAGGCCGTCGGCCACCAGGGCAGGGCGCACGCGGTCGAGCCGAAACACCGACGAGTACCGGTCCTCGACCACCACGGCGGCACGCGGGAGGCAGGCGAGATCGGCCAGCAGGTATCGCAGCCGGCCGGTGAGCAGCGTGGCGACCAGGTCCGGGAGGCTCTTGCGCTCCACGGCCGCCCCGATCCGCCCGTCGACCTCCACCGCGTAGTCGCCGGCCGGCAGCGCCCGCCGGGTGGTGTCGGCCTGCTGCTTGACGAAGCGCCACGGGTAGGTCTCGTGGGCGTCCACCACGATGCTGAGGCGGCCCCCGGCGCTGATGGCGCTGGGGACACCGACGTTGGGGCGGGCCTGCTTCGCCGTCCTCGGCGTCTGCCAGAAGATCGCCTCCCGACCTCCGCGGATGCGGGTGAACACGATCTGCGAGCGGTTCTCACGGCTGCGGTCGAGGACGAGGTCGACGGCGGCGCCCCGCCGCACGCACGACCGCACGGGCACCCGCTCGACGATCTCCGGCGTGGCCGGCCATTCGTCTGCCCGGTGGCAGTACACCTTCGCCGTGCGGGGCCACGTGTCCTTGGCCTTGAGCACGACGCCGCCGCCGGGGAGCGGAAGCCGGATGAGGTAGGGCAGCGTCGACGCGGGATCCGGGTTCCTGGCCACGACGAACTCCGGACGCATCGGCGCCAGTCTGGCCGCCGCGACAGCGGGCGACGTGGACACCGACGGCGATGCGGGGCAGATGCTCCGCCGTGTCCCGCCTCGCTCCCGGCGCACCGCCCCTTAGCCTCGGTGCGTGCAGCCGCCCGCCATCGCGCCGATGCTGGCCAGCGCGACCACGCCGCCGCGCGACATGAGCGGCTTCCTCGTCGAGCCGAAGTGGGACGGCGTGCGCCTCGTCGTCACCGTGCACGGTGGGACGGTGACCATGATCACGCGCAACGGGCGGGAGGTGAGCTCGCACTACCCGGAGGTGGCCGCCATCGCCACCGGGCTCGACGGCCGGTCCGCCGTCCTCGACGGTGAGGTCGTCACCTTCGACGAGAAGGGCAGCACCAGCTTCCAGCGGCTGCAGCAGCGGATGCACGTGGCTCGGCCGTCGGCCGACCTGCTGGCCGAGGTGCCCGTGGTGCTCATGCTGTTCGACCTGCTGTGGCTCGACGGCGAGGACCTCACGGGACTCACCCAGGCGGAGCGGCGGCGGCGGCTCGAGGTGCTGGCACCCGACGGCCCGTTCTGGCACGTCACCCCACTGCTGCCGGTCGCGCCCCTCGACGAGCTGATGCAGGCCTGCTCGGAGGTGGGCATGGAGGGATTCGTCCTCAAGCGGGCCGACGCGACCTATCAGCCGGGGAAGCGGTCGTCCGCCTGGATCAAGCTGAAGTGCATCCAGCGGCGCGAGCTGGTCGTCGGCGGGTGGGCGTCGGGTCGGGGAGGGCGCACCGGGTCGATCGGATCTCTGGCGGTGGGCCTGTACGGCCTCGACCGCACCACCGGTGAGAGCGACGGGCGACTCCACTTCGTCGGTATGGCCGGGTCGGGCCTCACCCAGGACTGGATCCGCCAGCTGACGACCGTGGCCGAGAGGCTGGGCACCGACGAGAGCCCCTTCGCCGAGCAGATCGTGGGTGTCCGCTTCGTCGAGCCCCGGCTGATTGCGGAGGTCGCCTACTCGCAGGTCACCGACGGCGGCACCCTCCGGCACCCTCGTGTCCAGGGCTTCCGCACCGATCTCGACCCCACGGCCGTCGTCGCCGACGAAGAGCTCCAGGCCGCCTTCGACCGCCGCCCTGCGACGCTGCGGATCCGGGTCTGACCTCCTCACGTGGTTTCCGGCCGCCGGTCAGGGAACAATGGGGGTATGGCCAGATCGATCTGGGGTGGCGCCATCAGCTTCGGGCTGGTGAACGTGCCCGTGAAGCTCTACACCGCCGTCCGCAAGAAGGACGTCCGCTTCCACCAGCTGCATGCTGCTGACGGCGCCCGCATCAACCAGAAGCGGGTGTGCTCGGAGGACGGCGATGAGGTCGCCTACGAGGACATCGTGAAGGGCTACGAGATCGCCAAGGGCCAGTACGTGATCATCGAGCCGGACGAGCTCGACTCGCTCGATCCCGAGACCACGCACACGATCGACATCGAGGACTTCGTGCAACTGGACCAGATCGACCCGCTGTTCTTCGACGCGTCCTATTACGTGCTCCCCGACGCCCGCGGCGAGAAGGCGTACCGCCTGCTGCTGGAGGCCATGCGCGACTCCGGCAAGGTCGGCATCGCCAAGGTCGTGATGCGCTCCAAGCAGTACCTGGTGGCCGTGCGACCGGTCGGCGAGGCACTGGTGATGTCCACCATGAACTTCGCCGACGAGGTGGTGACCCAGGACGAGCTCGACGGACTGCCCGGACCCTCGGAGAACGTGAGCGACCGCGAGCTGAAGATGGCCAGCCAGCTGATCGACTCGCTGTCCACCGACTTCGACGCCGCCCGGTACGAGGACACGTACCGGGAGAAGGTCCTCGAGCTGATCGAGAAGAAGGCGGAGGGCCAGGAGATCGTGGCGCCCAAGGAAGCCAAGGCCACCACGCCGGTCGTCGACCTCATGGCCGCCCTCGAGGCGTCCCTGGCCGCAGCCAAGGGCGAGAGCACGACCAAGAGCAAGTCCGCCTCCAAGAAGGACGGCGCCGAGGAGACCAAGGCGGGCAGGAAGGCGTCATGACGGCGGCCCCGCTCGCCGGCGCGGGGCCCTCCCGGCGGCACGGTGGCTGAGCGGGCGGCCAAGCCGTCCGCGCTCACCGTCGAGGTCGAGGGCCGCCGGCTCAGCCTGTCCAACCTCGACAAGGTCCTCTACCCCGAGACCGGCTTCACCAAGGGTCAGGTGATCGGGTACTACCAGCAGGTCGCGCCGTCCCTGCTGCCGCACCTGGCCGATCGCCCGCTCACCTTGAAGCGCTATCCCAACGGCGTCGACAGCAAGTTCTTCTACGAGAAGCGGTGCCCGAGCCACCGACCCGACTGGGTCGAGGTGGCGCCGGTGTGGAGCGGGCACAACCAGGACGTCGTGCCCTACTGCGTCGTGTCGGAGCTGGCCACGCTGGTGTGGGTGGCCAACCTGGCGTCGCTCGAGCTGCACACCTCGCTGTCGAGAGCCGAGCCGATCGAGCGCCCGACGATGATGGTGTTCGACCTCGATCCCGGCCCACCGGCCACCGTCGTGGAGTGCTCGAGGATCGCCCTGCGTCTCCAGGAGCTCTTCGAGCAGGTCGGCCTGCGGTGCGTGGCCAAGACGTCCGGCTCCAAGGGCATGCAGCTGTACGTGCCGCTCAACACCCCCGTCTCGTACGAGGGCGGTACCAAGGACTTCGCCCTGGCCGTGGCCCAGCTCCTCGAGAAGCGTTTCCCCGACGAGGTGACGTCGATCATGAAGAAGGACGTCCGCCCCGGCAAGGTCTTCATCGACTGGAGCCAGAACGACCAGCACAAGACCACGGTGTGCGTGTACTCGCTGCGGGCCAGGCCCCGGCCCACGGTGTCGACGCCCGTGACGTGGGACGAGGTGGCCGCCACCGCCGAGTCGGGAGATCCCGAATCGCTCGTCTTCGAGGCGGACGCCGTCGTGGAACGGCTGGCCAGCCTGGGCGACCTGTTCGCCTGCCTCAACGAGGTCGAGCAGGCGCTGCCCAGACTCGCTTGACCACCACGGCACCCGCAGCCGTACCGGCCTCGGCCGTTCCGATGCCGGCGCGCCCGGGGTGGCGAACGGCGACGTGTGTCGCCGCGTGCGCCGGCGTGGTGGCTGCGCTGTCCCTGCCGCCGTGGGGGTGGTGGCCTCTCGGCGTGGCGGGCGTCGCCCCGCTGCCGGCACTGCTCCAGGAGCGGCGGGCCCGGGGACGGGCCCTCGTCGGCGCCGCCTTCGGTGCCTGCTTCTTCGTCCCCGGCCTGTGGTGGCTCGGCGAGTTCAACGCCGGCGGCGCCGTGCTGGTGATGGTGCTCGAGACCACTTTCGCAACCGTGGCGTCGGTGGCCGTGCCTCCCGGGCGCGGACGCCTGCTCGGCCTCCCCGCCGCCCTCGTGCTGGCCGAGGCGGCCCGGGGCGTCACCCCGTTCGGCGGGCTCCCGATGGCGGGCCTGGCCCTGGGGCAGGCCGGCGGACCGCTGGCCGGGGTGGCCCGGATCGGCGGTCCGCTGCTCGTCCTCGCCCTCGCCACGGTCGCCGCCGTCGGCCTGGGCCAGGCCATGGCCCGTCGCCGGGCCCCTGCGCTGATCGCCTTCGGCCTGGCCGTCTCCGGCGCCGTCGCCGGCTGGGTCGCTCCCGACGGCGGTGGTGGCCACCCGCTCGACGCCGCGCTCGTGCAGGGCGGCGGGTCGAGGGGCTTCAGCGGAACGGGCGGCGACGACCCCGACGACGTGCTGGCCCGGCACCTGGCGGCCAGCGCCGACCTCGGCCCTCCGGTCGAACTGGTGGTGTGGCCGGAGGACGTGATCGACGTCGACGGCCCCATCGCACGCCAGCCCCAGGGGGAGTTGATGGCCGAGGTGGCCCGGCACTCGGGTGCCACCCTGGTGGCGGGGGTCGTCGAAGACGCAGGGCCCGACCGGTTCCGCAACGCGGCCGTGGCGTGGGCTCCGGACGGCGCCATCGTGGCCCGCTTCGAGAAGGTGCATCGGGTTCCCTTCGGCGAGTACGTCCCGGCCCGGGCGTTCTTCGACCACCTCGCCGACCTGTCGCCGATCCCCCGCGACGCCATCGCCGGGCGGGGCCCGGGAATCCTGCGCACCCCCGCCGGGGACCTCGGCGTGATGGTGTCCTACGAAGTGTTCTTCGCCGACCGGGCCCGCGGCGCGGTGCGGGCCGGTGCCCGGGTCCTGCTCGTGCCGACCAACGCGGCGTCGTTCAGCACCAGCCAGGTGCCGGCGCAGCAACTGGCCACGGCCCGCCTGCGTGCCATCGAGACCGGGCGCGACCTGGTCCAGGCGGCCCCCACCGGCTACAGCGCCGTGATCGACAACCGGGGCCGCGTCCTGGCCCGCTCGTCCCTGGGCCACCGCCAGGTCCTCCGTCGCACCGTGACCCTCCGGTCGGGTCGCACCCTGTACGTCCGGGCGGGCGACGCGCCGGTGCTCGTGCTGGCGGCCTGCACCCTCGCCGCCGCGTGGGTGCTCGCACGTCGACGGCGGACCTGAGATCCCGGACCACGGCCCGTCGCGTCGGGCCGTTCGCACGAGCGGGTACGCCGGACCCTCCCCACCGGAAATCGGCGGGCCGCGCTCGCATGCGTCGGTACCCTCGGGGCATGCCGTCGCCCGCCACGATGCTGCTCTTCTCGGCCGCGGCGGTGGCCCTGCTGGTGGTGCCCGGCCCCGCCGTTCTCTACATCACGACCCGCAGTGCCGCCCAGGGCCGCCGGGCCGGGCTCGTGTCGGTGCTCGGCGTCCACACGGGCACGCTGGTCCACGTGACGGCGGCGGTGGCCGGCCTGTCCACCGTGCTGGCCACGTCGGCCGCCGCCTTCAGCCTGGTCAAGTACGCCGGCGCCGGCTATCTCATCGTCCTCGGCCTGCGGGCCCTGGCCCGGGGTCGAGCGCCGTCGACGACGCGACCGGCACCGGAGCGGTCCGTGCGCCGGCTCTACGTCGACGGCTTCGTCGTGAACCTGTTGAACCCCAAGACCGCCCTGTTCTTCCTCGCCTTCCTCCCCCAGTTCGTCCAGCGCGACGGCGCGCCGGTGTGGACCCAGACGCTCGTTCTCGGCGGTCTCTTCGTCCTGCTCGGCGTCGTGAGCGACGGCGTGTACGCGCTCGCGGGTGCCCGGGCGGGACGCTGGTTGCGGGCCCACCGGCGGTCGGCGCGGCGTGGTCCGCTGGTCGAGGGTGGCCTGCTGGTCGGCCTGGGCGTGGCCGCCCTCGCCGTGCCCCACCGCACCCCCGCCTCGGGTTGCTGACCCGCCGGTCGGTCCCCCGGCGGGTGGCGAACCCGTCACCGTGGGTATGACGCGACGGTGCAAGGCGAGGAGACCGTCCAGCGGGTGGTGGGCGGCCGGTACCGCCTGCTCGAGACGCTCGGTCGGGGCGGCATGGGCACGGTGTGGCGCGCCGTCGACGGCCTGCTGAAGCGGGACGTGGCCGTGAAGCACGTCGCCCTGCTGCCCGGACTCGACGGCGGAGCCCGCGAGGCGGTGCGGGACCGGGTCATGCGGGAGGCTCAGGCGGCGGCCCGCCTGAGCCACCAGACGTCCGTCACCGTCTTCGACGTGCTCGAGGAGGAGGGCAGCGTCTACATCGTGATGGAGCTGGTCGACGCACCCAATCTGGCCGAGGTGGTGGAGGAGCGGGGGCCTCTGGCCGGGCCGGAGGCGGCCCGCGTGGGGCTCGAGTTGCTGGGCGCGCTCGACGCCGCCCACCGCCAGGGGATCGTCCACCGCGACGTGAAGCCGAGCAACGTCATGGTGCTGCCGACAGGTGCCGTGAAGCTCACCGACTTCGGGATCGCGTCGGTGCAGGACCACCCGAGCCTCACGAGCACCGGTCAGGTGCTCGGGTCGCCGTCCTACATGGCGCCGGAGCAGGCTCTCGGCCAGCGCAGCGGCCCCGAAGCCGACTGGTGGGGTCTCGGGGCAACGCTGTACTTCGCCGTGGAGGGGCGCCCGCCGTTCGAACGGCCGGGTGCGCTGGCCACCCTCACGGCAGTGGTGAGCGACCCGCCGGCGCCGTGCGCGAACGCCGGGGCGATGGCTCCGGTGCTGGAGCGGCTCCTGGCCAAGGAACCGTCCCAGCGGCCGGCGCCGTCGGATCTGCGGGCCCTCCTTCGCCCCCTCACGACCCCGCCGCCGGACCCACCGCCCGCCGATCACCGGACCGAGCCGCTGGCCCCGCCCACGCCGGTCCCGCCGCTCCCGGTGACGCCCGCGCCGGCCGCGCCGGTTTCGTCCCCGCCGCTCCCGGCGATGCCCGCGCCCGCCACGCCCGCTCCGGCCCCCGCCACGCCCGATGCGGCGCCGCCACCGCGGGCCACGCCCGCTCCGGCGCCGGGTGCGGTGCGCCATGGTGGCCGGAGGCGACCGGTGGTCGTGGCTGCCACCGCCCTCGTCGCCCTGGTCGTCGCCGCCGTCGCCTGGTCGGCGGTGCGCGACGGTCGCTCCGACGACGGCCCGCCAGGCACGACCGCCACATCGGCGACCACCGGCGCAGGGTCGCCGGTCGAGGGCGCCGGCGTGCCCGCCGACTGGGTCACCTACACCGACGCCAAGGTGGGGTACCGGGTGGCCCACCCGCCGGGCTGGACGGTCCGGACCCTCGACGCCACCCGGACCGACATCACCGACCCCGCCACCGGCAGCTACCTCCGCGTCGACTGGACGGCGACCCCGGGCCCATCACCGCAAGGCGCGTGGGAGGCCTTGTCGAAGAGCTTCGGTGCCCGCCACGAGGCGTACCAGGAGATCCGCATCGAGCCCACCACGTACAAGGGCTTCGACGCGGCCACGTGGGAGTACGCCTACACCGCCGGCGGCGCCCGCCTCCACGCCGTGAACCTGGGCATGGTCGCAGGCGACCACGGCTTCGCCCTGAACTTCCAGACCCGCGACGACCGCTGGGCATCCTCGCAGTCGCTGTTCGAGGCGTTCAAGGCCTCTTTCCGGCCTCCCAGCTGACCCGTCCGCAGGCCGCCCGCCGCCGCCCGGGCAGGACCGTGCCCGACCTGCGCGTCAGGCGACGATCTCGTCGGCGAGGGCAGCCCGCAGGTCCTCGTCCTCGACGAACAGCACCTTGTTGAAGATGAAGAACTTGGCGACCCACAGGATGCCGAAGGCGCCGATGATCGCCGACATGATGACCGCCGCCTGGAGGGTGCGGCTGTCGGTCACGTCGTGGGCCCACGACTCGGCGAAGTCGGCCGTCCAGGTGGAGATGGCCAGGCCGAGGAAGGCCAGCCCCCAGAAGGGCAGGACCTCCTTCAACAGGTGGGAGCGGCCGGTCTTGCCCCACGCCCAGGTGCGGTTCAGGTAGTACGAGGGCAGGCCGCCGGCCACGCACGCTCCGACGTTGGACCACTTGGCCGTCCAGTGGAACAGGATGTAGAACGCGGCGAAGGCGATCTGGCTCACGATCACCGTCACCACGGAGACGGCCACGTAGCGCACCGCCTTCTGGCCGCCGGGCGTCTGGGCCCGGGCTCGAAGGCTGCTCAGCGTCGACGTCACCCGTCGATCCTACCGGCGGGCCTGCGGTGCGCCCCGGCCGCTCGGACGATCACCGTCAGGCCCCCATGGCGTGGTAGCCGCCGTCCACGTGGACCATCTCCCCGGTGGTGGCCGGGAACCAGTCGGACAGGAGGGCGGCGCAGGCCCGGGCGACGGGCTCGGCGTCGCCCACCTCCCAGCCGAGCGGGGCCCGCGCCGACCACGCGTCCTCGAAGGTGGAGAACCCTGGGATCGAGCGGGCCGCCACCGTGCGGATCGGTCCGGCCGCCACCAGGTTCACCCGGATGCCGAGCGGTCCGAGATCGCGGGCGAGGTACCGGCACGTGGACTCGAGGGCCGCCTTGGCCACGCCCATCCAGTCGTAGCCGGGCCATGCCTGGCGGGCATCGAAGTCGAGTCCGACGATGGATCCGCCGTGCTCCTTCATCAACGGCAGGGCCGCCTCGGCCAGGGCCTTGAGCGAGTAGGTCGACACGTGGAGGGCGGTGGCCACGTCGTCCCAGCCGGCACCGAGGAAGTCGCCGCCGAGGCACGACTCCGGCGCGAATCCGATGGCGTGGACCACGCCGTCGAGGCGGCCCCAGCGCTCGCCCAGGTCGGAGGTGAGGCGCACCAGATGGGCCGGATCGGTGACATCGAGCTCGAGCACGTCGGGCGGCTGGGGGAGGCGGCGGGCCGCCCGTTGCGTGAGCTTCATGGGTCGGCCGAACGACGTGAGCACGACCTCGGCGCCCTGCTCCTGGGCCACGCGGGCCACGCTGAAGGCGATCGACGATTCCGTGAGCACTCCGGTGACCAGCAGGCGCTTGCCCTCGAGCAGCATGAGTGGTGGTCCGATCCCTAGAGGGGCGTGTTGGCGTGGCGGCGGCGGGGCAGGCGCTCACGCTTGGTCCGCAGGGCGGCGAGGGCGGCGCCGACCGCCCGCCGGGTGTCACCGGGCTCGACGACGTCGTCCACGAAGCCGCGCTCGGCGGCGACCAGCGACGAGCAGTAGTTGGCCGCGTAGTCGGCCTCGAGAGCGGCGCGCTCCCGTTCGCGCTCGGCTTCGGAGTCGAGGGCGGCCAGGCGGCGGCCGTGCAAAACGCTGACGGCGCCGGCCGGGCCCATGACCGCCACCTCTGCGCCCGGCCAGGCCAGGCTGACGTCGCCGCCGAGGCCACGGGAGTCCATGACGATGTAGGCCCCGCCGTAGGCCTTCCGCAGCACCACCGACACGCGGGGGACGGTGGCCGCCGCGTACGCGTGCACGAGCTCGGCGCCGTGGCGGATCATGCCCCGCCACTCAACCTCCTTGCCCGGCTGGAACCCGGGCGTGTCGACGAAGGTCACGAGCGGGACGTTGAACGCATCGCAGAGCTGGACGAACCGGGCCGCCTTCCGGGAGGCGTCGATGTCGATGGTGCCGGCCATCACCGACGGCTGGTTGGCTACCACGCCGACGGGCAGCCCGGCGATGGTGGCCAGCCCGGTGACCATGCTGGGCGCGTGCAGGCGGCGGACCTCGAGGAACGAGTGCTCGTCGACGACGTCCTCGACCACCGCCCGCACGTCGTAGGAGGCCGTGGGGCGCTCCGGCACCACGGCGGCGGCGGCGGTGGTCTCCCGGTCGACGGGATCGGTCACCCATCGGGCGGGAGGTTCCTCGCTGTTGTTGGGCGGCAGGTAGGCCAGGTAGTCGAGCACGGCACCGAGGGCGTCGTCCTCGTCGCCCGCCTCCGCCCAGGCCACGCCCGTACGCACGGCGTGCACCGACGGGCCACCGAGGGCGTCGTGGGTGACGTCCTGGCCGGTGAAGCCGTGCACCACGGCGGGACCGCTCACGTACGCGTAGGAGTCCCTGGTGACGACGACCACGTCGGCCAGCCCCAGGAGCAAGGCCGGCCCGGCGAGGCACGGCCCGCTCACGACCATGGCCACCGGGACGACGCCAGAGGCGGCCGTGAGCGCCCGCGCCACCCGGCCCCAGGCCTGGAGGGAGGCGATGCCGTGGCTCACGTCGGCGCCGGAGGTGGCGAGGAGGCCGATGACGGGCACGCCCAGCTCGGCGGCGGTGCTCACCACCCGAGCGACCGTCTCCCCCTCGGCCGGGCCGATGGCGCCCCTGTGCTCGCCGCCGCCCAGGCGGAACAGGCCCACGGGGCGACCGTCGAGCTCGGTGAGCTCGGCCAGGGCGGCGGCCGAACGCCGCCGGGCCAGCGGGACCGGGCGGCCGTGCTCGTGGGATCCGCCGGGAAGGTCCCCCGGCCCGGGCACCTCGTCGTCGGGCGCAGGCCAGCCCGTGGCCGGGCCCGCTCCGGGCGCCTGCGTCACCCCTGCTCGGTCGCCCGCAGGACCAGGGTGGCGTTGTGGCCGCCGAACCCGAACGAGTTCGACAACACCGGGCCGGTGGCGGCGCGGGGGGAACCCGACACGACGTCGACGGTGACCGCGGGGTCGGTGCGCTCGTGGTTGGCGGTGGGAGGCACCAGGCCGTCGCGCGACGCCAGGATGGCAGCCACCGCCTCGACGGCGCCGGCGGCACCGATGAGGTGGCCGGTGACGCCCTTGGTGGAGGTGACGGGCGGAGGGTTGCCGGCGAACACCTTGACGAGGGCCTCGGCCTCGGCCGCGTCGTTGAGCGGCGTCGAGGTGCCGTGGGCGTTCACGTGGCCGATGTCGACCCCGCCCACCCCCGCGTCCTCCAAAGCCAGCTCCATGCACGCCACTGCGCCGCTGCCGTCGGGCGACGGCGCGGTGATGTGGTGGGCGTCCGAGTTCCGCCCGTAGCCCAGGATCTCGCCGTAGATGCGCGCGCCGCGGGCCTCGGCCCGGTCCCAGCGCTCGAGCACCAGGAATCCGGCGCCCTCCCCCATCACGAACCCGTCGCGCTCGGGGTCGAACGGCCGCGACGCCCGGGCCGGGTCGTCGGTGCGGGAGCTGAGGGCGCCCATGCGGGCGAAGGCGGCCATGGCGATCGGCGTGACGGCGGCCTCGGCGCCGCCGGCCAGGACGACGTCGGCCGAGCCGTCTCGGATGAAGCGGGTGGCCTCGCCCACGGCGTGGGTGCCGGCCGCGCAGGCGGTGGTGATGCAGATGTTGGGGCCTTTCCACCCATGGCGCATGGCGATGAGGCCGGCCGTGGCGTTGGCCATCATCATCGGCACGAGGAACGGGCTGACCCGGGTGGGCCCCCGCTCGAAGAGGACCTTCTCCTCCTCCTCCTGCGTCCACAGGCCGCCGACGCCGGTGCCGGCGACGACGCCGCAGCGACCGGGATCGGCGCCGATGTCACCGGCGTCGACGAGGGCGTCGGTGGCGGCGGCGAAGCCGAGCTGGGTCACGCGGTCGGCCCGGCGGGCCTCCTTGTGGCCCAGGTAGGCGCCCGGGTCGAAGTCGGGGACCTCGCAGGCGAAGCCCACCGGGAGCACGGATCCGTCGAACCTGGTGATGGGCGCGGCCGTGGGCCTGCCCTCCAGCAGGGTCGACCAGAACGTCGCCAGGTCGGACCCGGCCGGCGTCTTCACGCCCAGGCCGGTGACCGCCACCCGGGGCCGGCCGCGGTGGTCGGTCGAGCTCATCGGCGTCCTCCCCGTCCTCCTGCCATCAGGTGCCGACGGGGAGCTTGCCCAGCACCACGTCGACCGCCTGGCCCACGGTGGTGATGTCGCCCAGCTCCTCCTCCGGGATGGTGACCTCGAACCGCTCCTCGAGCGCCATCACCAGCTCGACCAGGTCGAGGCTGTCGGCCTCCAGGTCGTCCTTGAACCGGGACTCCTCGGCCACCGTGTCGGCATCGACTCCCAGCACCTCGACGGCGGCCTCCCGCACCGCTGCCAGCACCTCGGTTCGCTCCATGCTCCACTCCTTCAGGTCGTGCGGCCGGTCGCCGGCCGCCAGCTCGGACTCGATCTCATCTGCATTCCATCAGGGGTCAGTGCCCCATGCCCAAGCCGCCGTCCACGGGCACCACGGCGCCCGTGACATAGCCCGCCGCCGGCGAGCACAAGAAGGCCACCACCGCCCCCACCTCCGCGGGCGTCCCCATTCTCCCAAGCGGGACGGCTGCCGTCATCTCCGCCCGGCGCTCGTCGCTGACGGCGTCGATCATGGCGGTGGCGATCGGGCCGGGGGCGACGAGGTTCACCGTGATGTTGCGCGACCCCAGCTCGCGGGCCAGCGACCGCGTGAGGCCGATCAACCCGGCCTTGGTGGCGGCGTAGTTCGCCTGCCCCCCGGCGCCGGTGGAACCGACGACCGAACCCATGTTGACGATGCGGCCCCAGCGCCGGCGCACCATGCCCGGCACCGCCCGCCGGCAGACGTGAAAGGCTCCGTCGAGGTTGGTGGCGACCACCCGCGACCACTGCTCGGCGCTCATGCGCATGAGCAATCCGTCGGCCGTGACGCCGGCGTTGTTCACCAGCACCTCCACCGGCCCGAGCGTCTGCTCGACCTCCGCGAAGGCGGCCTCGACGGCGGCGGGATCCGTGACGTCGATGCGCACGGCCGTTCCCCCCACGCCCGCCGCGGTCTTCTCGGCCGCCTCCCGGTTCCCGCCGTAGCCCACGGCCACCCGATGGCCGGCGGCGGCCAGCGCCTCGGCCGTGGCATGCCCGATACCACCCGAGCCACCCGTGACCAGGGCTACCCGCCCACCCTCGTCCGCCGGTCCCTGCGCCCCCTGGGTGGAGGCCTCGGTCGCGCCCGCGTCGGTCATGCCGGCTCGCCGTCCCAGCGCAGCACGGCGCTGGCCCACGTCATCCCGGCGCCGAACCCCGACAGCAGGACCACCGATCCGGGCTGCAGGCGGCCCGCCTCCGCCGCTTCGGCCAGCGCCATCGGGATCGACGCGGCCGACGTGTTGCCGTAGCGGTCCAGGTTCACGACCGCCCGCTCCATGGGGATGCCCAGGCGCGAGCAGCTCGCCTCGATGATGCGGACGTTGGCCTGGTGGGGCACGAACACGTCGACGTCGGCGGCGCCGAGCCCGGCCCGCTCGAGGGCGAGGCCGGCCGACTCGACCACGATCCGCACGGCTCGGCGGAACACCTCCTTGCCCTCCATGCGCATGTAGCGGTCGTCCACCGGCACCTCGAGGAGCGGGGCCGCCGACCCGTCACACCCCAGGTCCCACGCCAGCAGGCCGGCCGCCGGATCGGCCGGGCGGCCCACGACGGCGGCGCCTGCCCCGTCGCCGAACAGGATCCGGGTGGAGCGGTCGTCGGGATCGGTGATGCGCGTCAGCGTCTCCGCGCCGATGACCAGCGTGGGCTGGTCGCCACCCATGCCGGCCGCCGCCACCATCCCGTACACGAATCCGGCGCAGGCAGCGCCGATGTCGAGGGCCCCGCACCGCAGGCCCAGCATCTCCTGCACGAGCGAGGCGGTGGACGGCAGGACCTGCGGCGGCGTGCAGGTGGCCACGAGCACCAGCCCGATGTCGCTCGGCGTGAGCCCGGCGTCCTTGATGGCGGCCGCCCCGGCTGCCGCCCCGAGGGTGGCCGACGTGTCCGTCGCGCCTGCGACCCGGCGCTCCCGGATGCCGGTCCGCTCGACGATCCAGGTGTCGCTCGTCTCGAGCATCCGCTCGAGGTCGCCGTTGGTGAGTCGGGCGTCGGGCACCGCCATGCCCAGGCCGAGGACCGCTGTCGGCAACTAGCTTACCCGCAGCCAGGCCACGGGCTGGCCCTCGCGGACCCGCTCGCCGGGATGGGCCATCATCCCCACGAGGCGCCCGGTGAAGGCGCTGCGCACCGGCATCCGGCGCCCGCCGACCTCGATGATGCCGACGACCTGGCCCTTCTCGACGACCCCGCCCTCGGAGGCGCCCTCGTCCTCGACGGGGTGAAACACACCCACGGCCGGCGCCAGGATCACGCGCTCGGGCACACCCAGCTGCTCGCCCTGCGTGAGGACGGGGGTCACGTGGCCACCTCCACGAGATCATCGGTGCTGCGGACGCTGATGCCGGGGACGATGCGGCGGGCCAGTCCCGCCAGCGTGGTGCCGGGCCCGACCTCCACCAGCTCGGTGGCGCCCAGGCCGACCAGCGTCTCCACCGACTGGCGCCACCTGACCGGGTGCACGAGGTGGTCGGCCAGCCGCCGTCGCCAGCCGCCGCCGTCGCGGTACGGCCGCCCGTCGCCGTTGGACACCACCGGCGTGGCCGACTCGGCGAGATCGGCATGCTCGAGGTCGCCGGCGAAGGCGACCCGGGCGTCCTCCATCAGCGGGGTGTGGAAGGCGCCACCGACCTGCAACGGCGTGGTGCGGCGCACGCCGGCGGCGGGAGCGGCCTCCACGGCCGACTCGACGCCCTCCGGTGTCCCCGCCACGACGACCTGGCCCGGCGCGTTGTCGTTGGCCACCCAGCAGGCGTCGGGAGCGGCCGAGCACACGGCGTCGGCCTGCTCGGGCGTGGCGCCCAGCAGGGCCAGCATCCGCCCCTTTCGGCGATCGGCCGCCGCCTGGGTGTGCATGGCCCGGCGGGCGGCCAGGCGGATGCCCTCGTCGAAGGGCAGCGTGCCGGCGGCCATGAGGGCGGTGATCTGGCCGAGCGAGTGGCCGGCGAAGGCGACGGGCTCGCCGATGGAGGCCCCCACCTTCTCCCAAGCCATCAGCGACGACACGAGGACAGCCAGCTGGGCATCCTCGGTGCGGTCCAGCTTGGCGTCAGGATCGAGAAGGAGTGACGAAAGATCACGCCCGAGCGCCCGCTCGGCCAGCTCCACCACCGACCACACCTCGTCGTCCTGCCACTCCTCACCCAAGCCGGGCCGTTGCGCGCCTTGACCAGGGAACATGACACCTACGGGCACGAGTGACCTCTCGCTGTCGGGGGGCAGACACCTCTCCGACCCTTGCCGTTCGCCGATCGTTACACCAATCGGTCGAAAGTTTCGAGAACGCCATAGTAAGGTCCCGCCCCGGTGGCTGAGCTCCGCGTCGACGCTCTGGCCGAGGCAGCCGGCGTCACCGTCGACGTCGTGCGCTCCTACCAGTCGAAGGGCCTGCTGCCGCCGCCGCGGCACTCCGGCCGGGTGGCACTGTACGGCACGCGCCACCTCGAACGCCTGCGCACCATCCGCGAGCTCAAGGAGCGGGGCCACTCCCTCAAGGTGATCGCCTCCATGCTGGCCGACCGCAGGGCGCCCCGCCGCCCGCGGAGCGCCGTCCATGCCGGCGGCGAGAAGCTCACGCTCCTCGAGGTCGCCGATCGGGCCAGGGTGCCGCCCGGGCTCCTGCGATCGCTGCAGGCGTCGGGTCTGCTGCGGCCGCTCCGGGTGGGCGAGGAGTGCCATTACACCGGCGACGACGTGCGCGCCGTGCGCATGCTGCTGAGCCTGGTGGGCGGCGGGGTGCCGCTCGACGACTTCATGAAGGTCGCCCGGACCCAGATCGACGCCGCCTCCACCGTGGCGGAGGGGGCCGTGGCGCTGTTCCTGCGCCACGTCCGCCAGCCCCTGCTCGACGCCGGCCTGGCCCCCGAGAAGGAGGCGGACCAGCTGATCAGCGCCTTCCGTCTCATGGTCCAGGCGGCGAACGGGCTCATCAGCTACAACGTCGAGCGCATGATGCTGAACCTGGTGGAGGAGGAGCTCGAGCGGCTGGGCACGGGAGCGGAGCGCGATGCCCTCCTCCGGGAGCTGGCCGGGCCGGCGGTCGAGGCCGGAGCACCGGCGTGACGGCGGCAGGCACCGACCTCGTCGGCCTGTTGCCGCACCGGCCGCCGTTCCTGTTCCTCGACGTCGTGGACAGCTGCGAGCCGGGACGGTCGTGCACCGGGCGCTACGTCGTCACGGGTGACGAGCCGTTCCTCGCCGGCCACTTCCCGGGCAACCCGGTCGTCCCCGGGGTGATCCAGCTCGAGGCCCTGGCCCAGGTGGGCGCGGTGGCCCTGCGCGCCCATCCCGACTTCGCCGACCGGCTGCCCCTGTTCGGTGGCGTGGAGAAGGCCCGCTTCCGCCGCATCGTGCGGCCGGGGGACGAGCTGGTGCTCGGGATCACCATCGAGCGGCTCGGCAGCCGCGGCGGGTGGGGCGACGCGCGAGCCACGGTGGACGACGCCGTCGTCTGCGACGCCCGCATCTTCTTCACCTTCGCACCGGTTGCAGGAACATCCGGGCCCACGTAGCGGCGGTCAGGACGAGGAGAGGACGGCGCGGGCCACGAGGTCGGTGCCGAAGGCGGTGAGGATGGCGAGGTACAGCAGGCCGGTGGCGGCCATCACCGCCGAGTAGGCGCGCTCCTTGAGCGCCGCCTTGGTGACGCCCGTGAGGACGAGGGTGGAGACGGCGCAGGTGGCCCAGAACCAGCCGAGCAGGCCGCCGTAGCCGTCGTCGATGGTGCCCGAGAACACCGAGAACATGCCGGTGGGCCACAGGAGCGCGCCCACCTCGAGCGGCCACACGACGGCGAGCCACCGGTTGAGCTCCAGCAGGGGCCCACGCCCAAGCCCCGGCTGCACGAGGTACCAGTGCCCGAGCAGCATGGCGTCGGTGACGGCGCCGAGGAAGGCGGCGCCGACCAGGGTGCGCACGACGGCGAGGACGTCGGGTCCGCCGGCGGCCAGACCGGCCGACACCAGGCCCACCGCCCCGATGATCGGCGCCACCAGATCGGCGACGGGCGGGAACTCGGGGACGTCACCGGCCGGGCCCGCTGGCTCCCGTTCGATTCCCGTCATGGCGGCCACCCGGGCCGAGCGGCGCTCCTGGCGGGCCCGCTCCCCCGCCACCCCGGCCCGGCGCCGGACGATCGACAGCGCGAGGGCGAACCCGGTGGCGACCGCCACGAGGACGCCGCTCGCATCCCGCACGGGCACGGGGCCGAACACGCGGCCCACGACCACGCCGCCGACGGCCATGACGAGATAGGTCGCCCGCAGGAGCCATCCGTACCCGATGCCGACCTGCCGGCGCCGGCTGGTGACCCACAGAAACAGAAGGCCGCCGGTGGCCCACTGCAGTAGCACGGTGGCCGCGTCGAGGCGGATCACCGGCGAGCCGACGAAGTGCGTGGCGGTACGGGTGCCTGCGACGACGCAGTCGGCCGCAGAGGCTTCGGGGGCGCCGCGCCGGCACCGTCGCTCACGAGAGGGCGGTGGTGGCGGCACCGTCCACCGTGAGAGCGGCACCGCTGATGAACCCCGCCGGCTCCGAGCAGAGGAACGCCACGACCCGGCCGAAGTCGGCGGGATCGCCCAGCGCGCCCGTGGCACCGAGCTGGCGCATCCTGTCGGTGTCGTGGGGCCCGGGAAGGACGAGGTTGAGGGTGACGCCGTCGGCGACGAGGTCGGCCGCCGCCGTCTTGGCCCACGCCCACAGGCCCGTGCGGGCCGTGTTGGACAACGCCAGGTGCGGCGCCGGCTGACGGACGAAGTACGAGGCGATGAGGCAGATGCGGCCCCACGCAGCCGTCCGCATGTGCGGCGCCGCCTCACGCACCAGGCGCACCGACGACAGCAGGTTGGCGTTGAGCGCGGCCAGCAGCTGGTCGTCGTCGACCTCGAGCGCTCGGCCCGGCGGCGGGCCCCCGGCGTTGCCCACCAGCACGTCGAGCCGGCCGAAGCGCGCCATGGTGCCCTCGACCAGCCGGGCGGGGGCGGTCGGGTCGGTGACGTCGTCGACCAGGCCGACGGCGTCGGGAGCGCCCGCCGCCAGCAGTGACGATTTGGCGGCGTGCAGGGCGTCGGCCCCCCGGGCGCAGATGACGACCCGGGCGCCCTCGGCGGCCAGGGCAGTGGCGGCGGCCAGACCTAGTCCCTTCGACGAGGCGGTGACGAGGGCCACGCGCCCCGACAGGCCGAGATCCACGTCAGGCCACGACGGCGAGGTCGTGCGAGACGGTGTTGAGCGGCTCGGGACCGGCGTCGGTGGCCACGACGATGTCCTCGATGCGCGCACCCCATCTGCCGTCCATGTAGACGCCGGGCTCGATGGAGAAGGCGTGCCCGGCGACCAGCGCCTCACAGTTGCCGCCGACCAGGTACGGGTCCTCGTGCTCCTCCAACCCGATCCCGTGGCCCGTGCGGTGCACGAACCGGGGCCCGTAGCCCGCCTCCTCGATCACCCGGCGGGCCACGGCGTCGACGTCCTCGCACGGCGTGCCGACCACGGCGGCATCGACGGCCAGGGCCTGGGCCCGCTGCACCGCGGCGTAGAGGTCGCGGAACTCGGGCGGCGGATCGCCGGTGAACACGGTGCGGGTGGTATCGGAGCAGTAGCCGTCGACCGTGCCACCGAAGTCGCACACGACCGCTTCCCCCTCGCCGATGACCCGGGAGCCGGGCTCGTGGTGGGGGCTGGCGGAGTGCGGCCCGCTGCCCACGATGACGAAGTTCACCTTGTCGTGCCCCACGGCCCGGAGGCGGGCGTGCAGGTCGGCCGCCACGTCGGCCTCCGTGCGCCCCACCATGGGCACCTCGCCGGCCACGAGGGCGGCGGCGACGCGGTCGGCGGCGGAACCCGCTCGCCGCAGGGCGGCCACCTCCTCGGCGTCCTTGACGGCCCGCAGGGGCCCGGTGGCCACCGAGGCGGCATGCCAGGACGCGGCCGGCAGGGACGCCTGGAGCTGGAGCACGAAGGTGGCCCACGTGCGGTCCGACACGGCGAGGCTGGCCCGCGAGCCGACCAGGCCGGCCACCACCTCGATGGGGTCCTCCGTCTCGCCCCACGGCCGCAGCCTGAACACGGCGTCGTCGACCTCGACCCTCGGTGCCTCGAGCAGTGGGACCACCAGGGTGGCGTCGCCGTCGGCCGGCAGGACCAGCATGGTGAGGCGTTCCAGCGGCATGGCCTCGTACCCCGTGAGCCACGGGAGGTCGGCCCCGAGCGACAGCAGCAGGGCCTCGACACCGAGCGTCGCCATGCGCTCGCGCACCCGCGCCGCCCGCTCCACTCGGCCCATCGGCGCAGCGTAAGGGCTCGGGCGGCCGCAACGGCAACCACCCGGGGACGAGGTCCCCGGGCGGTTCCGGAACGGCGCGACGGGTTCGAGGGGCTAGGGAGCGGCCATCCCGACCATGGGCTGGTTGAGATGGATTGCGCCGGTGGAACCCTTGAACACGGCGTCGCCGAAGGCGAAGATGCCGCCGTCGGTGGCGACCAGCCAGTAGCCCTTGCCCGATGGCGTCGATTCCATCCCCCGCACCGGCTGGTTCAGCTTCAGCGCGCCGGTGGACCCGAAGAACACGGCGTCGCCGAAGGCGAAGACACCGCCGTCGGAGGCGACAAGCCAGTAGCCCTTGCCGCTGGGCGTCGCCGTCACGGCGACCATCGGCTTGCTGAGGGTGAGGGCGCCGGTGGAGCCGAAGAACGTGGCGTCGCCGAAGGCGAAGATGCCGCCGTCGGAGGCGTCGAGCCAGTACCCGTTGCCGCTGGGCGACGACGCCATCCCGACGATCGGCTTGTTGAGCTTGAGAGCGCCCGTGGAGCCCTTGAAGGACGCGTCACCGAAGGCGAAGATGCCGCCGTCGGAGGCGACCAGCCAGTAGCCGTTGCCGGACGGCGTGGACGCCATGCCGACGATGGGCTGGTTGAGCTTCAAGGCGCCGGTCGACCCGAAGAACTTGGCGTCGCCGAAGGCGAAGATGCCGCCGTCCGACGCGACGAGCCAGTAGCCCTTGCCCGACGGCGTGGCCGCCATGCCGACGATGGGCTTGTTCAGGGTGAGGCTTCCGGTGGAGCCGAGGAACGGCGGGCCGAAGGAGAAGATGCCGCCGTCCGCCGCCACCAGCCAGTACCCGACCTGTGCGGGCGCGGCCACCAGCACGTCGTCGTTCGTGATCGTGGCCGTCCCGGACACGTCGAGCGTCCCGAGATTCGTGGCGTTCGTCAGGTTGACGAGGAAGGTCTCGTCCGGCTCCACGTTCGTGTCCCCGACCACGGGCACCGTGATGCTCTTGAGCGTCTCGCCGACGGCGAAGGTGATGGTGCCGGCGGAGGCCGCATAGTCGACGCCCGCCGTGGCCGTCACGTCGGCCGTGGCGTACTGGATCGACACGGGTACCGTCGCCGCCGCCGACAGGGTGACGCTGAAGACGGCGTTCGTCGTGCCCGCGTCCCCTTCGGTGACGGTGACATCGGTGATCGTCCCGCCGACGTCGCCCTCCACGCGGACCAGCGCGAAGTCGCCACCGTTGAGGCTCGTCGTCCCCGCCACCAGGATCTTGCCCGCCTGCAGGGCGACCGCCCGGGCCACGTCGGCCGTCGCCGCCCCGATGTCGGTGACCAGCTTGCCGTCCCCGCTGAAGCTCACGTCGAGGGCGCCGCTGGCGTCGTAGCGCACGACGGCGAAGTCCCCGCCGCTCGAGCTCGTGCTGCCGACGACGACGATCTTGCCGTCGGGCTGGACCGCGACGGCATTGGCCGCGTCGACGCTGACCGTGCCGATGTCGGTGGTCACCTTGCCGTCGGTGTCGAGAGTGGTGTCGAGGGCGCCCGTGGCGCTGTAGCGCACGACCGCGAAGTCGCCCGCCCCCGT
The DNA here is from genome assembly GCA_036262515.1 of Acidimicrobiales bacterium. Classification (GTDB taxonomy): domain Bacteria; phylum Actinomycetota; class Acidimicrobiia; order Acidimicrobiales; genus JAHFUS01. Next base: position 71,551 of record DATAIT010000098.1, read on the forward strand.
GGTGCCGGCCACCACTATGCGGCCGTCGGCCTGCACGGCCACGGCAGCCGCGGCGTCGATCGACACAGTCCCGATGTCGGTGGTGACCTTGCCGTCCGTGTCGAAGGTGGCGTCGAGCGACCCGGTGGCGGTGATGCGCACGACGGCGAAGTTCCCGGCGCCCGCTCCGGTCGTCCCCGCCACGACGATCTTCCCGTCGGCCTGGAGGGCCAGGCCGGCAGCGGCGTCGACGCTGGTCGACCCGATGTCGACGGTGACCTTGCCGTCGGTGTCGAAGGTCGGGTCGAGCGAGCCGGTGGCCGTGAGGCGCACGACGGCGAAGTCCCCGCCCGCCGAGCTCGTGGTGCCGGCAACCACGATCCTGCCGTCCGCCTGCACGGCGAGGGCGACGGCGGCATCGACGCTGCTGGAGCCGACGTCGATGGTGACCTTCCCGTCGGTGTCGAACGTCGTGTCGAGCGCGCCGGTGGGGGTGAGACGCACGACGACCAGGTCGCCGCCACCGGAACTGGTGTTGCCGGCAACCACGATCTTTCCGTCCGCCTGGATCGCCACCGCAGTGGCCACGTCGGCCGTGCCGGACCCGATGTCGACCGTGACCTTGCCGTCGGTGTCGAAGGTGGTGTCGAGCGACCCGTTCACGCCATAGCGGGCGACGGCGAAGTCCCCGCCGCCGGAGGTCGTCGATCCTGCGACCACCGCCTTGCCGTCCGCCTGCACGGCCATCGCGTTGGCCGCTTCGGCCGTGGCGGCGCCGAAGTCCGTCGTCACCTTTCCGTCGGTGTCGAAGGTGGTGTCGAGGTCGCCGAGCGCGGCCGAGGCAGGCGACACCGACAGTGCCATCGGCAAGAGCGCGGCCACGAGCGCCGCCCCGGCCAGGGACAGCCGCCCGGTGTGCAGCCGCGAACGATCCTGGTCATGACGATGGATGGGCACGCTCGTCTCCCGCCTCGTGATGTTTGGTGCCGCGCTCATTCTTTCCCCCCGGTCGGGCGGGGACAAGCGGGCCCCGTCAGCCGGGGGCGGCGACCGCCGCCCTCGCCGCCTCGCGGGCGTGGTAGCTGGAACGGGTGAGGGGCGACGCCTGCACGTGGGCGAACCCCATGGCGGTGCCGGCGGTCGCCAGGCGCGCGAACTCGTCGGGGTGCCACCACCGGGCCACCGGCAGGTGGGCGGCGGTCGGCCGCAGGTACTGGCCGAGCGTCACGACGTCGACGCCCACGGCGCGGAGATCGGAGAGCGCGCCGAGGACCTCGGCCTCCGACTCCCCCATCCCGAGGATGATGCCGGACTTGGTGGTGAGCCCGGCATCCCGGGCCCGGGCCAGGACGGCGAGGCTGCGGGCGTAGGACGCCGAGGGGCGCACGGCGCGCTGCAGGCGCGCCACCGTCTCCAGGTTGTGGTTCACCACCTCCGGACGGGCGGCGAAGATCGTGGCCAGCGCCCCGGTGTCACCCTTGCAGTCGGGGATGAGCACCTCGACGGCCGTGGCGGGGCAGCGGGCGTGGACGGCGGCGACCGTCGCCGCGAAGGCACCGGCGCCGCCGTCGGCCAGGTCGTCGCGTGCCACCGCCGTGATCACGGCGTGGGCCAGGCCGAGCGCCGCCACTGCGTCGGCGACGCGCTGCGGCTCCATGCCGTCGAGCGGCTCGGGATGGCGGGTGTCGACCAGGCAGAAGCCGCAGCCGCGTGTGCAGCGGGAGCCGTTGATCATGAACGTCGCCGTGCCCGCCGACCAGCACTCGAAGATGTTGGGGCACCCGGCCTCCTCGCAGACCGTGGTCAACGAGCGGTCGCGCAGGTCCCGCCGGAGGGCGCGATAGGCCGGGCCCATGCGGGCGGGTGCCCGCAGCCACGACGGCTTGCGCTGGTCGATGGCCAGGCCGGCCCCGGCCTCGACCCCCGCCTCGGCCAGGCGGCCGAGCAGCCGCACGGGCACGCCGGCGGCGGCCCGCGCCGGCGCCACGCCGGGGTCAGCGGCCGACCCTCCGTCCTCGCCGTGTGCGCCGAGGGCCGGCGCTCCCGACAGCGCTCGCACGTCGACCGACCCGTTCCGCCACGCCACGTCCTGGCGCTCGACGCCGCCGCCTCCCCATGTGGCGCCGGCGCGGGCCGCTACCGCGTCCACGACCTGCCGCATGGCGACGGGCACGCCTTCGGCGGCGAGGGACGTGACGCGACGGCCGACGAGGCCGCACGGGATGATCGGGTCGAAGCCGGAGAGATCGGGATCGACGTTGAGGGCGAAGCCGTGCATCGAGCGGCCGCGGGTGATCCGCACACCGACCGACGCGATCTTGCGGTCGCCGACCCACACTCCGGGGAAACCCGGGGATCGGCCGGCACCTCGCAGCCCGAAGTCGGCCAGGGCGTCGATCAGCACCTGCTCGACGGCGCGGACGTGGGCCGTGGTGGCGCCCGGCGCGGCCGGGACGCCGATCACCGGGTAGCCCACCAGCTGGCCCGGCCCGTGCCAGGTGACGTCGCCGCCCCGGTTGGTGCGCACGAGCGCGCCCGGGAGGTCGGCGGGGGGCACGAGCACCGATGCCAGCGTCCCCCGCACGCCCAGCGTGTAGACGCTCGGGTGCTCGAGCAGGAGCAGATGGTCCTGCGCCGACCTGGCGTGCAGGGCGCTCTGGAGGGCGTGGGCGTCCCCGAAGGCGACCCGCCCGAGCCAGCGGACCCGGAGCGGGCCCTCGCTCATGCCAGCTCCTGGCTCCAGTCCCTCGTCTCCAGGATGTCGCGGAGGCGGGCGAGGAAGGCCGAGGCGTACGCACCGTCGAAGGCCCGGTGGTCGAACGAGATGGCCAGGTTGCCCACGGGGTGGACGGCCACGCCGTACCCTCCGGCGGGGAGCGCCACGGCCACCGGCTTCTGCTTCACGCCGTCGGTCGAGAGGATGGCGACCTGGGGCTGGCTGATGATCGGCGCCGTGAGGAAGGTGCCGTAGCCACCGGGGTTGGTGATGGTGAACGTCCCGCCGGAGATCTCGTCGGCGCCGAGCTTCTTGGCCCGGGCCCGGGCCGCCAGGTCGGCGATCGACCGGGCCAGCGCGCGCAGGCGCTTGTCGCCCGCGCCGTGGACCACCGGCACG